>NZ_VUNS01000050.1 GCF_009695545.1 Victivallis lenta
TCGTGCCCGTCTCAAAAGACCATGCCCGACACTGCGTGTCGTGCCCGTCTCAAAAGACCATGCCCGACACTGCGTGTCGTGCCCGTCTCAAAAGACCATGCCCGACACTGCGTGTCGTGCCCGTCTCCGGTGTTCCGTGCGGCTCCGCCGTACTCACACCTTCGAGAAAGACATTGTTAATATTTCGATGATATTGATATACCATGCTCCTTGCTTTTGCCGGAATTCGGAATTATGGTAAAGTATATCGCGGGAAACAGAAAAAATCCAGTATTTCTGACACGAAAAAATGAAGATCGAAGTTATCTCCTATCAATCCGAATGGCCGCGTTTTTTCGAGGAACTGCGCCGTGCGGCGGTCGAAGCGCTGGCCGGAATCGACGTCGCGGTCGAGCATGTCGGCAGCACGTCGGTGCCGGGACTGGCCGCCAAGCCGGTGATTGACATCGACATCATCCTGCCGCAGTGGGAACGTTTCGGCGAAGTCGTCCGGCGGCTCGGAACGCTCGGCTTCGCGCATCGCGGCGACCTCGGGATTCCGGGCCGCGAGGCGTTCACGCGTTCGCCGCGCTTTGCGTTCGCGCACAATCTGTATGTCTGCCGTCCGGGGACTCCGGCACTTGAAAATCACCTGAAGCTGCGCAATTATCTGCGGAGCCGTCCGGATGAGGCTGCGCGTTACGCGGCGCTGAAGTTCAAGCTCGCCGAACGTTTTCCGGACGATATCGACGCATATTGCCGGGGAAAGACCGACCTGATCGGCGAATTCCTGCTCGCTGCCGGAATCGACTCCGATTCGGTGGCGAAGATCCGCGCGGACAATCTACGTGATGAGTAAGAACCTGGGGGCGTTCCTGTCCGTCAACAGTAAGGAGGGTGAGCTGACCATGAAAATGTTGGTATGCGTTGCGGCTTCTGTTCTGGCTTTCATCGCGTCATTTGCCGAAATTCCGCAAATTTCGATGAGTCCGGCAAAACTGGAATTCAGGCTGGTCCATAAAGAGAACGCGAAGCGGGTCGCCGGATACGAAGCATTTCTCGCTGCGGGCAACCGGCCGGAGGCGTATGCGGATGTGCCGGAAGAAGCGGAATTTTTGACTTCCGGTTCGCACCGGTATCTGGTGGAAAAACAGGTGTTGCTGGATGAATCCGCGATTGCCTCAGCTTATGCAGCACCCATGCAGTTTTGCAGCATGGCAGATATTCCCTTTAAACGGTCTTATGTGCTCTCCCTGACGATGACGGAAACTGGGAGCGAGCGGTTTGCCGAACTGACGAAAGAGAATGTCGGGCGGCAGCTCGCCATTGTGGTGGACGGCCGATTGCTCTCCGCTCCGATGATCAACGATCAGATCGACGGGCCGCAAATGACCGTTACGGGAGAGTTCAGCCGGGAGGAGGCGGAAATTCTCGCCTGCCGGATCAACCTGGGGAAAAGACCGAAATGAATTTTTCGGTCAGCCGTTTCCGGAGGACTCCGATTCCGGGGAACGCAGCGGGGTCGCTGAGGGCATCCTGAATGATGTTCGCGCCGAAATCATGCAGCAGGAGCCCCCGGACGCATTGCCCGGCAAGCTCTTCGGCGGATTGTTGATCGAAAAATGCTTCAAGAAGCGGCGGCTCGAATGCAAACAGGTCGCAGACGATCGGCGGCAGTTCGTATTCCGGCGGCGCGGCGACGGCGTCTGCGAAGTCGATGAGGAAAAGCTTCCGCTCCGGCGTCATCAGCACGTTGTCGGCGGTCAGGTCGCCGTGAACGAACCGACGGGGAAGGGCGGGGAGATTCGCAAGATAGTCCGCATGTTCGCGTCGGAACGGTTCCGGAAAGAGGCGCCAGCGCTCGTTGGCGCGGGCGGCGCTCAGTACCTCCGGTTTTCCCTCCGGCGGCGGCAGGGCGTGGAGCCGATCGACGAACGAGCGGATTTCGCGCGCCGCATTCCGTTTTTCCCGGATGCCGAGCGAGTCGCGGATATCTCCGAACGGAACGCCCTCGATCCGGCGCAGGATGAGGTAGCGGAAGAGCCGGCGGTCTTCAATGGCTCCCGCCGCAACGACTTCGGGAACCGGGATGCCGTTTTGCGCGGCATTGTGAAGTCCGGACAGCTCGGTTTCGAAGTCGGTCCGGAAATCCACTCCCGCTTCGGCCGGAGCGTAGATTTTGACGATATATGCACCGGAACGGAACACGGCATTGGTTCCGGGGCGGCAGGGCTCCAGCGCAGTGAACGGCAGATGTTCGCGCTCAAACAGACAGCGGGCAAGCGGCGTGAAGCATTCGGGCGAACAGAACACCCGGCTCCACGACGCCCAGCCGTCAAGTGCATATGGAAAAAGTTCGTGCATGAGGGAAACATAGCCCGTCAGGCGCCGAAAGGCAAATGAAAATGAAACATTACAGATGGAAACGGTTCTGCTGCCGGCTCTTCCTGCGCCGCTCGCCCCGCAACGCGGCGGTGTTCGGCTTCGGCTGGCTGCTGCTGGCCGAAACTCTGCCTGCCGGTATTTTTTTCTTTGCCGCTCTTCCGCTGCTCGGTTCGATTCCGTGGGAATGGCTTCTCGTGAACGGCGCGGCAGTCGGTTTGACTGTCTGGGGATATGGCGCCGCAGTGTTCGGGTACGCCTGTTCCGGCATGGCGCGGCGCTGTTTCCGCAAAGTCGGCTGGTATCGGGAAGGGGCTGGTGTCATGGGAATATTCTACCGCCTCGGCATGCTTGTCGCGGCGCCGTGCCTGTTCCGGCAGGAACGGCGTGCCGCCGCGCTCTTTTGTGCGGTTGGCGGTGTTTTGCTCTCTTTCTTCTACTTCGCTTTGCTCGGAATGCTGCCGGTAAATTCCTGTCCGGTCTGGTATGCGACGCTGGCCGGAAGCCTTCTGTTTACCGGTTCGCTGATCTGTTTCCGGGACGGACGCCGTTTTCGCCCGACTGCCCTGCTGCCGCTGCTGATCTTCTTTTTGTATGTCGGGGGACTTCATTTTCAGGAGGTCCGTCTCGACCGGGAGATCCGGGAGGCCTGGGCGGAGATTTCGTCTCTGGCTGGTTATCCGGCCGATGTGGAGAGCTTCCGGCGGCGCGAAGCGGAGGGAATTCCGCTCTCCGATCCCGTGCTTGACGGTCTGATCCGGACCAGCCCGCAGCAGGAGCTGGCGCGATTGCATCAGGCCGCGCCGGAAGCGCGTACCGGGGAACTGGAACGTTTCCGCCGAGCCCATCCGGATTACCTCCGGGCCCTTGCTGCATTTCTGGAGCTGGAACCGCAGCGGGTGCGGCATGTTCGGGAGGGCGATCTGCTCGCGTCGGTCCGCATTCCGGAATTGAATGCGTTTCGGGATGCGGCGCGATATCTCTGCGTGGAAATGGCCGCCGCCGGGACGGAACGGGAAAAGGTCCTGAAATGTAATGACGATTTGCGGCGTATCCGCGCCTGGTGTCGGAAGGATGCCTTTCTGCTTGCGAAACTGGTCGGCATGGCAGTCGAGTCGATGCGTCTCGAAGCCTTGTGTTTTCCGCTGGCGGCCGGAACGCTGACCGATGATGATTTGATCCGTCTGCCCGGACAGGGCGAAGAGTGGAGTTCCGCGCTCGCCGAGGCAGTGGCGGATGAAGCAACCGGTTTTCTTGACTGCTGCACGTATGTCCGGAGCGCAGCCGAACCGGGTCAGGTTTCAAAACAATTCAGGTTTCCGCTGTTATTGCGGCGCTGTTTTCCGTTGGAGTATTCGATCTGGGTCAGGCGGGATTTTCTGTTCGGCCTGAAATTCCTCGGTCGTCAGCTCAATCTCTATCGGAGCATGCCGTCATTCACGACCGGCAACGGGCGTTATCAGATGGCCTGTTTCGACGACGCGGAGGCGTTGCGCAACAAGTATCTGCTCTCCGGCATGCTGCTTCCCGGCCTCGACGGGATACATCGGAAACAGGCCTGGATCGAAAATCATAAGCTTCTGACCGATACGGCATTCGCGATCGAACGCTTCCGCCGGAAGTACGGCACGCTGCCGGAGACGCTTGAAACGCTCGTCCCGGAGTTTCTCGAGTCGCCGCCGCTCAGCCGCATGGATGCTCTTCCGGTCCGCTATGAGCGGGACGAATCCTCCTATACCCTGACTGCATTCGGCCCGCCGGGGAAGAACGCAGAAACGTTCAGCGTCCGGCTCTCCGTTTCGGTGGGAGACGGGATAAATTGAAAGCCGCTGTTTCGGTACTGCTGTCCGAAGTGGTGCGGGAGTTGTTTACGGGGAAAGAACTACGAAAAAACTCCCGAATTTCTCCTGAAAGGATTGATTTTTCTCCGAATCGGACTATTGTATATACCACACAACAAGCCTGGGTAGCTCAGTGGATAGAGCGAGGGTTTCCTAAACCCTGCGTCGGAGGTTCGATTCCTCTCCCGGGTACCAATTTTACCTCAGAATATAAAATTTTGTGCCGTTTTGTGCCGTCCTTTCCTTTCAATCCTCGAAATCAGTGTTATTTTAGCTCACAAGGATAGTTATGAGGAAAGAGGGCAATGGCGAGGAAAGTCATGAAGCAGGACGTCGGCACCATCTACCAGAAACCGAACGGGACATATCATTATCGTTATCAGATCAACGGTGAACGCAAGTCGATCAGCCTGAAAACCAAGAATCAGGAAGAAGCGATGCGGAAAGTCAAAGAGCTGCTTCCGGTTCTGAAAGCGACCAGCATGGAAGTCGTTTCGGCACATGTTGCTCACGCGCGCAATCTGATTAAGCCGGCAAACGTATTGTTGCTTACTGAAGCGTGGAATGTTTACGCAAAACACCCGAATCGTGCCACTCCTGCAACTGTTAACGAACGTCTCGCCTATGAAGCTGACTGGAGAGATTTCCTGAAGTCTCTTCCGAAAGGCTGCCAATATCTTCACGAAGTGACGCCGGAACTCGCCGATGCCTATGCGCAAAAGCTCCGGGAACGTCAACTGGCCGTTGATACGCACAACCGCAAGATCAAACGGTTGCGGAAAATCTTTTCTACGCTTGTTGAGTATTGTCCCGACGGTTCCCCGTTCCAATCGCCCGTCCTGTGGCGTAAAGACCGCGAAGAGCAGGAACACAATACACGCCGTCTTGCCTTTACTCGCGAGCAGGAACAGGCATTGCTGGACGTACTGGCCGATTCTACGCACAAAGTGAAGAACAAGCCGGAAATCCGGGTCATCTATCATCTGGGGATGTTTACTGGCCAGCGGCTGAAAGATTGCGTTCTGCTGCAATGGCATAAGGTTGATCTTGAACGGCGGCGCATCTGGGTCAAGCAATTCAAGACCGGAAAAGAAGTCACGATTCCAATCGCCGATCAGCTATTGACGGTGCTTCGGGAAGCGTGGGCATGGAAGTGTGATGAATATATCTGTCCGAACTGTGCGGCTCGCTATAAACAGAAAGACGCCAGCGGCAAAGATGTCGGCTGCAATAAAGTCGGCTTGGACATTCTCCGGGTGATCCGCTGGATCGGGTTGGAGCCATCTGTGGAGGTACCGGGCCGCAAGAAGAAGGCTACGGTCTACGGCTTTCATTCCCTGCGCCACAGCTTTGCCAGTCATTGTGCCGAAGCGGGTGTGCCGAAAGCCGTATTGCTTTCAATCCTCGGCACCGATTCCGATATTGCAGATAAATACTACGTTCATATCGGCGAGGAGGCTCAAATGGAAGCGATTGCGGCGGTGGCTTCCATCACGGCCAAATCCGACCGCCAGCGGATCGAAGAAGCATTGAAGTTGCTCGATACTCCCGATGTTCCTGCCGAGGAAATTTTGAACCGTGTCCGGCACGTTCTGAAAGCATAAATACTTATTTATAATAGTTTATTGATTAAGACTGAGCCTCCAGAAAATGAAACTGGGGGCTTTCTTTTTGAGGCGTTTCACCCCTGAAATGAGTCTGCAAGTGGAGAATTTGAAACGATGATTTTGAGATTCTGAGCGTAAAGTCCCAGTTTCAAATTTGAAAGTTTCATTTGACCATATGCCGATTCGTTGAATAAGACAATCATGGTTTAAATAATTAAGTTTTATATCATTTTACTTAAATGTCACGTTCTGATATAAGTTGTCATCCATCTGTTGCTCTCGATGTGGAATTTGAAATTTGAAATGTTAAACCGTCGAGAAATATTTTACTTCGGGTAAGCTATCAGTGCAGTATTACCCCCCAATACAGATATTTCAAGAATATGGAAAAGGCAAAGTTTCAATACGGTATTGCTGTGTTTGGACTGCAATAAATATCATCGATCCGAGCCGCAAGACAGGAGTGCAGGGAGAGCTGATTGGAGGCGAAACCGGCATGAATTTCATTGGATATGCTTGGCAGAATTGCTGACTATTTGGGTTCACCTCAAAATCGGGTAGACAACAATTTAAAGGTCCGGCGGGAAGTTCTCTCCCCGCCGGACCTTCATAATTATTCTTCCATATCGTCGTGGGATAAAATGTATCGTGTTAAATCAGTGTTGCGATATCTGACGCTGGTGCCGACCATCTTCCGCTTGAATGGGAAATAGCCTTCCCGCTCAAGCCGTTTAAAGTTGGCGAGACTGATACCGAGCATGGTTGCGGCTTCGGTCTGGTCAACCAATTTAGGAATTACCGTCGGCAACGGAGTTCCTTTGTCAGCCAGATGTTTGAGCTGAGCGATGATTTCCCGGTATTCCGGAATCGTAATCAGATTGGATTCAGTCAGTGGATGAAGTAATTTTCCGATGAAGCGGACGGTCTGATAGCGGATGGGATTCTGATCCATGTATGCGCCCCTCCTTTTGAGCGCATACGATTGCGGTCTGCGAATATTTTTTACCTTTGGCCCAGCATTATCTTATACGATTCCCTAACTGTAAAACTCCCTCAATTCTGCATTACCGACAGTCGCCTTATGAAAAGCCGTGGAAATGCGAGCTGCAGGCAGCCATCTCCAGTTCGGTTATTAGAAGTAGCGAAGCGAAAGCAAAGTAACATCCAACGTAGAAATAGCAAAGCGAAAGCAAAGTAACATCCAACGTAGAAATAACAAAACAACATCCAACTCGGAAATAGCAGTATTTGATTTCCACACTCAGATGATACCCAGAATAAATAAAATCCATATTCCCGGAAGTTGATTTCTGATGATTGTTCGAATCCATCATGAGAACAATTACTGAACAGAAATCAACCATAACATATTCAACAGGAATTTAATCAAAGGAAGAAACCATGCCGAAAAGACACCATCATACGGAAAGCCGGTTAAACAATTTATCCGTGAATGCCGATCCGGAGCATCCCGTTTATCGTGAAGCAACCACCGAGATTCAAAAACGATTGCGATATATGACCGAGAAACACAGCCAGGTATTTGTGGGGCATTTGGAGTTCCGTTTCCCGCCTGAAATGGAAACCCAAAATGACAATCGGCATATTTCCAATGCGATACGCAAATGCCGGATGAAGTTGAAGCGAGAGGGGATCGACGCCCAGCTTGTCTGGGCGCGGGAACAACGTAATTCCGATCAACCGCATTATCACTGCTATCCGATCTGTGATGGCAATAAAGTACAGCATGTTCAGCGGGTGGCCGGATTCTTCAATGAGATCTGGTCCCGTGAGATTGACGCATCCCCTGAATCCAATTATGTACGGTATTGCCCTCCGCAGGAACGGGCGGACAACAATACCGGCATACGGATTCGCCGTCATGGTTCGGATGCGGAGGAGCAACTGCATAATGCCTCTCACTGGATGAGTTATGCCGCGAAAGTGAATGAAAAAGAGAAGACACCGGAGGGATGTCGGATGTTCGGATTTACGCAGATACCGAAGGCATGATTGAAACGGCTGTAAAAAAATACAGCACGCTTCCTATGATATGAGAGTCCGGCGGAGTCCGGATGATGATGATAAAATTTAGATTACCGGCTCGTGTGCGGTAAAACGCACCGGCCGGACATCCCCAAAGTTCGTTTTATTTTTGGAACAACAATATTATGACAGGCATCCTCCTGTCGTTTTATTCACAATACTCCCAACGAGGTAAAATCATGACCAATGCAGAATTGAACACATTTCTCGACCTGGAATGGAACTGTGCCGCTTTTACGCCGGAAGAAGCATCCGTTTCAGCGCCCTTATCCCCGACCCAATGGGCGCGCATTATCTCACGACATCCGGAACTTCAGGAGTTTTGTCCGTTTGCGGAGTTCACTCCTGCCGACTGGGTTGTCGTCCTTGAAAAACAACTTCCTTTTGCATGGCGCTGTTCCTGCTGGAAAGATTTCACTCCTCCCCAATGGCAACGCCTGTTACGGCACCAGCCGACTTTGCTCCATTATTGCGAAATACCAGATCACCCCGCTATACGGAGCGGATTACTGGCGAGTGACAGTTATTTCAGCGCAGATATTGATACGCACGACTTCACAGTTGGCGACTGGTTCTGGGTCGTCAAGCATAATCCGCGGCTTTGGACTCACTGCCCCTGTCAGGAGCAGTTCACGAAACCGATGTGGTGGAGCCTCCTGTACAGCTCCGCCGACCTGCTGCCGGATTGCCCGTGCCTTGACAAATTCAGTGACGAAGACTGGCGTCGTCTTAATATCGTTCCGAAATTAAAGGACCGGATACGCACTCGTGAACAATTCCGGAAATTGATCGACCTGACCAGGTATCCGTTCCGCAATTCCAGATTCGATGAATGATCCATCTGATAACATTCTGCAAAATGAAGCGATTTTCTTCCCGCCATAGCAAGGGAATGAGATCGCTTCGACTGGCTTTTAAAGGAGTTCCTGCTCTACGGTGCATCTATTGCAAAACATAGGCCCATAGGCCAGGTACGAGCATTTGCGAACCGATACAGAGTTATCAGTTTCCTGATTTACGACTTGAAAATGGAACACGTTGTGTTATATTTATGATAAATAATAACACAAGAGGTGCATGATGGCAATATCAACATTCAGCGTTCGCATGGAAAGCGATGTGAAGAATGAACTGGACAAAATTTGCGCCCAGCTCGGCTTGAATACTTCCGTTGCAATCAATATTTTTGCAAGAACGGTCATTCGCGAGAAACGGATTCCATTTGAAATCTCGCTTGCCACCGGCAAAACAGCCGGGGCGAACGCGTTTCAAGCTCTACGCAAACAAGCGAAAGCCAATGGTGTTCAGGGAATGTCTCTATCTGAAATCAACTCTGAAATAGACCGTGCCAGAGGCAAAAATGAAATGTTATGCAGTGATTGATACCAATGTTCTGGTTTCGGCATTGCTGGCAAAACATGAAAATTCAGCAACCGTCAAAGTTGTGAATCACCTGTTTGATGGAACGGTTATTCCGGTGTTCAGTGAACTCATTCTCGCTGAATATGGAGATGTGTTGCGCAGAAAAAAATTTGGATTTACTCCGGAACTTGTAGATACATTTTTAACAGAACTGCGTAACTGCGGAAAACTGCTTCAGGTCACAGAAACCGGCGTTATACTTCCAGACGAAAAAGATGTGCCGTTTTATGAAGTTGTATTAGAATCCGGTACGGATAATACTTATCTTGTAACAGGCAATATCAAACATTTCCCGCCGGAAATGTTTATTGTTACTCCGGCACGTTTTATTGAAATTGTGGAAATGCTTGCGGAAATCTGATATTCCGGTATGAATCGAAAAAAGAGACACGCATCGTTACTGCGTATCTCTGAGTTTTCAGCCATCTACGCCTTGAATCGCAGATGACATTTCGGACAGCGGTACAGACCGATTACATTTTCATCGATCAATTTGCCCGCCTGAGCGCCGATCAGTCCCCCGGAAGTGATTCCCCAGAGGAGATTCAACACGGCTCCGGCAGCCGCACCGATGGCAGTGCCGGCAACTCCCAACGCACTTCCCGCACGGGCGCCGCGAACCATGCCGACGATTACCGTTGCACCTCCTGCTGTAATCCCGGTTGCGGTTCCAACCGTGCAGGCCCGATGAAGCGGGTTTGCAATCGAAGCACAATTGGGACAAAAGACTTTTGCCATAATCACGATTCCTTCTTTCAAGTGATAAAACCGGCGACCGAAGCCGCCGGGGTGCATGATACTCCGGAAATCGCACCATTTTTTCCGGAGGGCGTACCAGGGCAGAGCGCCGTGGACTATCTTTTCCAGAGTTCCGCCGGTTTGCCGTCCAGTCCGAACAGTCGGGTCAGACTGCGGTAGCACTGGTCGGCGCGGGCGGGACTGTACTTCTTGGCGGTTTCGGTGAAGGCGTTCAACAGGCTCCACCGGGTCGGTTCGGCAAACTCCTCATGCCGGGGATGTTTGAATTCCTTCCAGACGGTCAGAATATCGCACGATGGAATCGCCTGATGTTCCGCCGCCACCACCAGCGAAGCACGAACTTCATCATCATTGAGTTCATCGATTTTCAACTCCTCTGCTACATTTTCCAAGGTTAAAAACTCCAGTTCCAGAGCGTTCACGGCTTCCAGAACCAGACCGTTCAGTTCGATCCGGGAGGTATGCCGACGCTTCAGAACCGTACTTCCTCCGAAGCACAAGTTACTACACACGTGGACACTGATCCCCGCTGATAGACCAACCGCAATCGTGCGGTCATGACTGTTACGGATACCGATGCAACGTGACCACTCCGAGCTTGAAGTCCGGTTGATCCGGATCACGCCGAACATCCGCTGACCGTCACGGGCCAGGCCGTACTGTTCGTCGAGAATCTGCCAGTTGTGCGCTCTGACCACGTCGGTAACAGCGTCGATTACTTCGACATGCGGCACCGGCTTCCAGCTCGCGGTAGCCGCGGGTGTCGAAACCAGTGCAATTTCGTCGCGTCCGACAAACTTGCCTTCACTCATCATCAGTCCCATGATTTCACCTCCATCTTTTTAAATGCCACTGCCCGCAACGATCCCGATACGGACACTCGCTACAGGCGAACGATGTTTCATTGGGCAGGAACACGCCTTTGTTGATCGCGTACTGCGCCCGGTTCGCCAACACCTCGAAACGCCGGAAGTCGTGGAATCCGCGACTGGTATAGTGCGATTCACAACCCGGATTCTTGGTCTTGGTGATGACATCGAACCGAAAGAGCGGAGCCGTGCCGTTCTGTTTCTCATAGGCATACGAAAAGACCGTCGCCTGAAGATCGCGGTCGGCTTTCCCGGCAGGCCAGCGGCTCGCGGAGGTTTTCCAGTCCACGATACAGGCATCCCGCCCGTCCTGAACGATAAGGTCAAACTCACCGATCAGGGGCTTGTCCAAACCGGGAACGTCGATCCTGAACGCCTGCGCAATGCCCTTGATCGTGTAGTAATCCGACCAGTTCGCCAGTGCCGCATCCAGCATCTTCGTTGCGAGATCGATCACCGTGTCGAAGTTCTCGCCCTCCTTGTAGATCAGGTTCGGCGTCGCTTCGGCTTCGATTTTGAACGCCTCTTCAAACCGGTCAACAATTTCATCGCGGGTCAGCGAACCGCCCATCATGCACTCCCACGCCTGAGCGGTCAAGGCCGCATGAAACGCCTTGCCGAACGGAAAGCAGACCGAAGTCCGTTCGACCTCGGCCTGATCCACGTAGCGGTACATGAATTGCGCCTGACAGATGTTGAGGTACGTATTCAGTGCCGAATACGACCAGTGCGGTTCCTGCCGCAGTTCGTCTATCGTCGCCATTACGCCGCCCTCCATTCGTCGATCTGATCCGAACACTGCTGCCGGGTCAGATGCTGGATGTCCGGCACCTGAAAACGGGCCGCGATCTGCTGCGGAGTGATACCACGCTGCCGGGCGAGGTCGAGCAGATACGAAAGTTGTTTCGGGCTTGCCGGAGCCTCATTCTGACGTGCTCCTGACCTGCTGCGTTGAGAACCGTTTCGCGGCGCTCCGGCAGCCGGACGACCGCCGTAATTCGCGGAAGTTTTTCCGTGCAATTCCGCTTCGACAGAATTACGTACCAGATCGAACGTTTCGTGAATACGAGCCTGAAGAGCCTCGCCGGACAACCCGTCCGGCAGTTCCACTTCGACTGAAGCATGATAGCTCTGGCTGGAATATTCCTCTCCGGCCGGAACCTTCTTCGAATACGACGCATTGAGTTTCAACATAGTTTCACCTCCATAAATAAGAAGGGACGGAAGCGGTCAGGCCTCCGTCCCTTCGGTTGTGTGTTTCTTCTGTCGGATATGGTCAGATCGCCATCTTGATCCGTTCGATGGCGCGTTTGGCGAGGATGAAATCCCGCTCCTTCTGCTTCTGTCTGAGCACTGCCTCCTTGACCTTGCGGGTCAGGACGCCGGTTTCATCGAGCAGCAGTTTGAGCCTGCCGCGCAGTTCGTCGATGCCGTGATTCAGCTCCTCCATCGGATCAACCGTTTCGGGAATAGGTTCCGGGTTACGAACGACCGTCTGCACAGGGGCGGACACGACTCTCATTTCATTGTTTTCCATTTTGGGTTCCTCCATTTGAGTTTGAATGGGTTTGGGTTCTTGAGTTTTCGGTTGATATAACGGTATCGTGATATAGCGTCCAGTTCCTCCGGTTGCAAGGATCGGGAAATGTCCGTCACCTGCCTCAATCTTCGTATGCCCCTCCGACAACAGCCGAAGAAGCACGTGCTTATTGAGTTTGATCGAAACATCGTTCCAGTTGCCGATGAACTCCGCCGCTATGCTGGTGTGCATTTCGCCAGCGAGAATGTTCAGATACCCCGGATCATCGCTCTGATACAACTCCACAGGATTATGTGGAGGCTGATCGGGCACGTTCTTGAGGAAGATTTCAAGCTGCTGACCGCGCTCCGGCAGGAACGATACCGAACGGATTAACGCCTTCTGTGAGGGGATGACCTGTTTCCAGTTCGGATAGTTCCCCTCCAAACCTTCCGCATGCCAGACCCAGTGTTCCGTTTCGATGCGGCACATCTTCCCGGTTCTGTCCGTCCACGTGCAGAGCATACCGGATTCCGTTGTTTTAGTCTGCATCAGAGCCAGCGGAAGCGGTATCGTGAAGTCATCCACATTCAGCGGAACGTAGATATTCAGCAGCTCCTTGCCGTTGGTCGCAGTGATCCCCTCCCGACAGAGATTGATCCCCTGCAAGACCTTGCGCGGATTGTTCCGGTCCACAAGCGGAGATGCCGCAGCAAACAAAGCGACAAAGTCCTTCGGCAACTCGCTGACAGAGCAGTGTTCACCCTCACCGGGAACCCGCCACTCCACACCGGACATCGGAAACAGAGTTCTTTCCCCAACTCGCAGAGTTCCTTCGTTGTCTTCGATCTCCAGCACCTTGTTCCGGTATCCGCGAACTGCATCCCGGAACTCATCGAATCCCACAATACAGCGGAACTCGACTTCACCAGCACACACCGTCCGGAACGTCATCTGTTCAGACGGAGAACGGGTGCTGAAACAGACTTTGCCATCCCTGCATTCGATCAGCAGAGATTTATGCTCCGAAACCGGAGACATCCGACTGATCAGTTTCCCGAGCGCGATCAACGCTCTTTCCAATTCATTTTTGTTCACTTCAATCTTCATACACAACCTCCGTGATGTTGAAAATAACAAGCCCCTCCGATCCCGAAAGACCGGAAGGGCCGTTGATAAGGTTCAGACTGATCTCTTCAGCCTGCTGTCACGTGGTTATATATACGTGAAATTGGAATGAAATACACTGACTAACATTATTGAACGTTTTTTCAGAGATGTCCATATGGACGTTGTCAAGCATGGCAGCTTCACTCATTTGAGCGAGCTCAATGATGCTCTTCAAGCTTATATGGAAGAAAGAAACTCTTCACCGAAACGCTACGTATGGAGAGCTGATGGACATAAGATTCTTGAAAAAATCAATCGCGCAAGGCAGGTCTTAAAGGAAAGACAGCAACATATATTATTTAGGAGACGCTACACTAGCTCTATTTTTTCCAAAGCTCCACCGCCAATATCCCCCTCTCCATGGGGCTCACTGGGCATACACATATTGTTGCCGATAAATTTCCGGAGAAACGCCCATGCGAATCTTAAATCTGCGGCTGAAATGGTAGGGATCAGAATAACCAAAGCGCTTCGCAACTTCTCGAATAGACAAATTCGAGGAGATTAAGAGTTCGCAACAACCTCGCAATTTGCTTTCTTCGATATACGCTTTAGGGAGCATACCGGTATACTCAAGAAACCGTTTCCGAAGACTTTCAGTGGAAATTGAAGCCTGTTCCGCAAGTTCCTCGACCGTCCACCAATGCTGTAAATCGTTTTGGATCAAATTAATCAGATCTTCTACTTTATTTTTGTACAAACTCTCACGTTTTTTAAGATGAAGTTCGGTCAATAGATTTTGTAACATGAGATTAGCGCGAATTTGTACGTCACGAGCGGGATTATTGGCTTGCCTTATAATAGGTAATAGGACACGAGTCGTCCCCAACATAAAAGCTCCCGATGTGATGATTCCGGCGGCTGTCATCATGTCTGCCAAGGGACCACAAAAACGAATGGAATCTTCAATATATGGCAGTTCGAGACCGCCATACTTGTTGCTTGTTCCTGGAGTTATTATGACCAATTCACCTATGCGTAAATTCTGCTCCCCGGACTCTTGAAGCCAAAGCCGTCCACTACCCCCGATCAAGTGTGAGATAGAATAAAATTCAAACTGACGAATCGGACACTTCCAGTAATAACCGCTGTCGAATTCTCGGTATTGCTCTGATGCATTAATAATCCATAAGCCATATTTGCAACAGAAATCCGGCATCTTGCCGACTAGACGATGCTGTGTGCCGTTTTGAAAAACCTTGATTGGTTTTTTGTCATCATTTGTTTGTTTTTTATCCATTTGCAAATTCCTTGCTTTGCAGTATAATTATAGTTATAATATAAAATTTATCCAATTTTTTTCAAAAAAATGATTAGAAAAAAGTATATGCCCCCTTCAAGATTGTCTTGAGGTATAAGAGTTACCTAAATCCGTGAAATAACAGGTAAAATTAAAGTTAAAACAGAGGCAAACCTCTTGGGTTGCAGTATATTACATGAGAATACAACATAACGAATGGACTCAACCCGATAGGAGAAACGATGGCAA
>NZ_VUNS01000051.1 GCF_009695545.1 Victivallis lenta
ATAAATTACCATTTTTATTTTTCATTGTATTTTTTCTCCTTACAGCGTTCATCGCTGCCATCAATGGAAAAATATAAAAAAATATGAAAATCGGAACTTTCTGCCGGATTTTCCGACAGGAATATTTCTTCGAGAAACTTCCCCGAAAGCTGGTTTTATGATTCAAGAAAACTCAGATGGAAGGTGAAGCCATAGGAAGAACTTTCTTGCGGACGCTTTATATATAAGTGGAATAGCACTCTGCCTACTTTCTGCAGATGGGTGAAAAAATCCTCAATGTTAACATTTTTTTATAATCATCTATTTATGTCATTGAATGACAGACGGGGATACTGGCAGTCCGAACAATCCCTGTTTTCATCGATCGGATATAAGGATGAATATGTGATGATTACAAATACAAAGGATTTTATGATGCTCTTGGGCTTCCAGGAGAATGATCTTGTCAGTTGGGGAGCCTCTGCTCCTGACTGGCGTTTTCACAGGGGAATCGCCACGGCTGGAGAGCTCTGGCAGACGAATGAGTCGGCAGAAGCTGACAATTATAATATGTATTACTCGATTTCGAGTTTCAAGGGCAGAGGGAAAGCAACCGAGGATCAGGTGGACAAGGTGTTTGAACTCGTGTTGGACATTGATTATGGAGCTCACCACAAACGTGCGGAATTTGAGGATTACACCCATGCGTGGCAATACATCAAGGAACATTTTCCCAAGCCGACCGTAATCATCCATACTGGCGGAGGCTTCCAGCTCCACTATAAACTCTCGACTCCGCTTTCAGGGGATGCCGCTAAAAGACGTTTCAAAATGCTTGTGGCAGCAATCGCCCGCCACTATCGAGTGGATTTTTGCTTTTCGTTGGAACACTTGTTCCGCTTGCCGTTCTCCCGCAACATCAAGTCGGGAGCCGAAATCAGAGAGGTATCCATCTTGGAAGTGAACCCGGAAATATCATATACGCTTGAGGATATTCAGGACAAGTTTCTTCCTGCCGATTTTTCGTTGGAAGAACCGACATCCCATGCCGTCGAAAAAAGCAGAATCGCTTCCATCAAAAAGGATACCCAGTCATTATTTGATCGCAGTGCTGTTGCGTTTCAGCTTCTCATCAGGTGCTTGAAGTTCGTCCCGGATGTTTCCGACAAGGTGCTTGAAACCGCAATCGTCAATGATCCGGTGTTGTTTGAGCACTATCATCAGGAGCGCCGCTTGGTCAGAATGGACATCCAGAGAGCTCGAAACAAGGTAATGGAAGAATCCATAGAATGTGTCCTTCCTGTCGAGAAATTCCATTTCGGCAACCCGGATTTGAGTTTGTATGACAAGGTCAGGAATAAGTTCGATCAGCAGTTCTTCACTACCCGTTCTCCAAAAATCGACATCACGCTATCCATTCTCGACCAATGCCATAAGCAGGGAAAACAGGCGCTTCTCAGCTTGCCTTGCAGCAGCGGCAAGAGTACCGCCGCCTTGTTATTTATTGCCGCTCATGCCTCAGCAAATCATCGTTTCTGGTTGGTGTCGGAAAAGATCGCCGATTGTAAGCGCAATGCCGATATGTTGAGAAAGTTGAGCTGCAATGCACTTCCATTCCACGGACGTGACGGGGAATGTTGCAAGGTCGATGAGCAGGTTTTCCGTCATCAGAATAAAAAGCGTATCTGTTCCGAATGCCCCAATCCGTGCGGAGCGGAATTGAAGTATTGTGTCGATGAGTATCGTTTGGATTTTCCATTGGCGGATGTCGTTTGCTGTACGCATGCGCACTATAAGCATGCGTTGGCAAACGGACAATTTCCGCTTAATCTTCATATGGTCATCATTGATGAGAGCCCCGAATTACTTGAAAGTTTCTCATTTCAACAAAAGGACCTCAGTATTTTGTATAAACACTTGGCTGATTATCCTCCCGTCCTCGAATTGGAGGCTGATATGGTGACAATCGAACAACTCTTATCCGATCACTCCTGTCGCCGTATCAAGCCGTTGAACTATGATTTCGCAGAAATATCCCGTTACCTCTTTATGCAGTTCCATCGCAAGGCAATATCCATGGAGGATTTTGAGTTTGCATTGGAATTCTGTCAGTTCTTCGGAAAAAACGAGAATATTTTCGGAATGGCTAAGGATCAGCATTATGAGTTCATCGCAGGAACTGTAGAGCTCGAAACCTCCGTTCAAACCGTTATCTTGGATGGCTCTGCCAAACTTCAAAGTACCAGATGGAAAGGCTTTTCCATCATCGAATGCGACCAGTTGAAGACCGCTTATCCGAATACGCATATCCACTGTATTCTTGACAATCCCACCAAGAGCAAGTTGTCGAACAAAAAGGTCTTCCAGAAAATTATTGACGCAACCGACGAGCTTCTTACTCAATCCGACACGGACACCATCCTTTTTGCCAACAAGAACTTGAGCACAGACCCCATATTAGCCAGGGCGATTGACCGCCTCAAACAAACCATCATCAGTAAGGACGGCAACATCATTCCGTTACCTCGTGGGCAACATATCGGGAGCAACGCAGGAAGAACAGCTCAATTTTCCGTGATTGCGATGAGTTTGTTCCGCACGGTTTCTGCCTATGCTCTCCAAACGGCTATCTGTCGTGATGAGGAAATCGACGCTGACAGAATCTGGAGTGAAGCGGTTTTCAACGGGAAGAAAGTGCTCATTCCCAAGTTCTGTCGTGACGGTTCTTTTGCGGATAAGAAAATCAATCAACAATATCTCAAAACTCTTGAGCGTGATTTATATCAAGCCATTATGCGTGGCTGTATCAGAGAACATTCCGATGCCGAATACCATGTAATCGCCTTGGTCAACATTCCGCAGGTAGTTAACCTTTTGAAACTTGATCTGCCGGAATGTCATATCCATTTCCTTGAAAATGAAGTTCTCAACCTCCATTTTCAAGGTTACTCAGAAGCCGAAATAGCAAAAGAAACCGGAATCGCCAAAAGAACAGTCAGAGATCAAATTCTCAAAGTATCCGAATATTGCCGCTTGGACTGATATTCTCAATAAAAAAAGAGTGGTTTACCTTAAGAATATCTATAGGTATTCCACTCTTTTCTTTGATGTTTGTGTATCCACCGGTTCAAGCGGATAAGAATTCAAGCAATTATGCCGATTCTAAAATTTCTGCCAAGTTGTCATTCATCCATTCCTCATAGTCTTCCTTCATAGGTTCCAACTGACTGAAACAATCCATACAACAGATCATGTCATTACCGACTCCATAAGCGACTTTTTCATTTTCTGCGATAGGATTGAAACAAATCCAACAAAATTTACTATTTTCATTTTCCATTTTCTATTCTCCCATTTTAGGACACAAAAAAAGGTGCTCTGAACAACAGACCAATGCTACCGCCTCGGCAGTAAGCAATTCAGTGTGTTGTTCAGAGCACCCCTTGTGCTCTGTGAATTACTTTTTTTCGTGCCATATTAATTATGACATGCTAAATAATATAGCATTATATTTTCAAAAATCAAATTTTTTATAAAAATAATTCACATATAGAAATCTAATAAAAATTACATTGCACTTTTGCTCATACTTAGAATGATTCTACCAGTAACTCTAAGATTTCTCTTTTTTGCTTATCCGACAAGTTACTTTCCAAATAGTTAATTACCTTGGCAAGAGCTTCTGTGTCCGCTTGTTGAAATGCCGTTATCAAGGGAATTTCTGCGCTGATCCTTGGGGAATTTGTCATGACAGCTAAAGGAATTGACTCGATTACACTCTTCTTGGCTTCAAGAGTATAATGCGTATAATGTTCCGTCATAGCGACATTGCTGTGTCCGACAATGGATCTGATCAGTGATAAGTCTTTTCCTGAACTCGCCGCAATCGTACAGAATGTATGCCGGAACGAATGAAAAGAATACCGTCCGATCCGACGTTGTTTCGTCTCGCCTTGAGAATTTATGTAGAACATTCTCCGGGTTTCAACAGGCTGTTCTTTGGTTTGTATTCCTGCCGAACGTAAGAGTTTGTCCACATCAGTGCTGATCCCCGAACTATTGTAGCCATACCGTTCTGCAACATCGGGCAGTATGTATTCATTGCGTTTCCACGTTTCCGCAATTTTGAATTGTTCCTCCAGAATCGACGGTATCGGAAGCACAATATACTGTTTCATGGTTTTTATTGTTTTCCTCGCCTTGAATTTGACCGTGCCATCGCCTTGTATATAGTCCCAGCGAAAGCATGCGGCATCATGCATTCTCAATCCGAAGCACAGCCCCAGAAGAAAGAGGATTCGCATTTGCGGTTTGTGGAGAATATGATAGTTGTCATCATCCAAGGTTTTGAAAATAGCACTTACCTGTTCCGGCGTAAAAGGTTTTCTGCTCTCGGTTGTGGCTGTTTTAGCTTTTATGTTCCTGAAAGGAGAATCATCCTGAAGTAAGGTTTTGAAGACCAATTTCAAGGTTTGCAAGTAATAGTTATAGGTTTTCGGAGAGATTCCTGTGCTCCATAAATTCGTCATGAATGTTGCGGCGGTATCGAAAGTTATATCATCAATTGAATCAATCTTTTTCTCCGCTAAGAAAGAGAGGAACTTTCGGCAGTACAATTCATTTCGTTTTAAAGTCAGCTTGCCACTATCAGGACGATTGGGGTTGCGAAGATACGTTTCCCATAATTCGGACAATTTGATTCTGGAGCGTTGAATGATTTTCCTGCTTCCGGCAACTTGAGCCATATACTCAAGCCGATTTTCAATAAATTCGATTTTCTGCCGTTCTCTGGTCAACTCCGCTACGATTGCATCAGCTTTCGCTCTGAGTGTCACAGGCTTACCGCATTCATCTTTCAACGTGATTGTTTTTACCTTTCCGTCAATATCGGAATACTGATGAACAAATTTGCCATTCCTTTTAAAAATCGTTCCAGTTCCTTTTAACCGCCGATCTTTTGCCATTTCCGCACCATCATTCTAAACGCCAACTAACGATTAGCTAACAATGAGTGCTTTTTCTGCTCAAAAGACAATGCTGTTAACCACTTGGTCGCTGGTTCGAATCCAGCTGCCGGAGCCATTTTTACCCTCAAAATGTGCCCTAAAGGTGCCATTCTTTACCACCAAGACTTTCATTTCCCAGTTTAACGGCTATATTGAGCCAAAACAGGATTTTACCACAAGGAGATGGTATGATAAATAACTGATGTTCGCGGTTTCTGCTTGCTGCGTGTAATTTATGGCGATTAACTTACACGTTTGGAAGCGGACAGGTTGCAGGCTGAATTTTATAGTGAGGCGCCTCGGAGACGAGAATGACCCCGGCAAGGAGATTAGTCAGATCTGCAAACCAGAGCGCCACCGTAGAGAGCGATGTGGACTCGACTACTCTGTATAGGAGGATGGTGAGACCGTGACAGCAGTTCCGCTTCGATTCGTGAAAAACGAATGGAGGCAAATGATGATGAGCAGTTTTGTGGGAGTGGATTTGCACCGGAACAACTTCACCTATTGTATCCGGGAAAACGGCGAAGAGAAGAAAATCGGCAAGTGCGAAATCATTGACCTGAAAGGTTTTGCTTCACTGCTCGGAAAGAATACGGTCATGGCGGTGGAGGCGACCGGCAATCGAAATGCTTTCAGCATGTGTCCGTGGAAACATCTTCGCGAAGTTGTAGCGATGCTTAAGGCAATTCATGCTCAAGAAGCTAAAGCTGCGGCCCGACAGAAAGCCGCTCTTGTGTCCGAAAAATTACGCGCCATGAAACTGGAACGGATCGCAAGTTTTGTAGAAAACAGCGTAGAGGAGACGTTGTCTTATATGGACTTCCCGTATGAGCACTGGAGCCGCTTGCGGACGAATAACGGTTTCGAACGCATTATGAAAGAGATTCGTCGCCGTACTCGAGTTGTCGGCAGCTTTCCGGATGGGTACTCGGCTATGATGCTCGTCGGGGCCAGGCTAAGGCATATTTCCACGACAAAATGGGGCACACGCCAATATATGAATACTTGCAAACTTTACGAAGGCGGTATAAGGTAAAAAGGCGAGAGGCTCCGCCTTCGCAACCGACCTGCTCCTCCGGAGCTCTCAGGTCGGTCGGTTGCTTCGGCTGCGCCAACTCGCGTTTGGTATCTGTAATCTCTCAGAAACAAATGTGCGCAAAACTTCGGACACTACCACCGCCGTCTTGAAAAGACGGAAAACGGCGATATGGGAAACCCTCCCTCCGACGGCGGCGCGTCAGTGCAGCAGTATGATGCCGAAGGCTTTTTGAAAACTTGTCTAGTGTCCAGTCAAATTTGAAAAGATGGATATAGGCGATGCAATTTTACTCGTGCATCCGCTGTTGAAAACTGCCAATTGATGGTTTTTGTTTTCTCGTTTCGTTCCTTCTCCCATGTATTCACCATGTTTTTCATTTCTTCTATGGATGCGATTCGCTTTTTCAGGCATTGAGCCGATACTACATTGAGTTCAATTTCTGCCATATTGAGCCACGAGCCATGCTTTGGGGTGTAAACGAGCTCGAATTTATCCATCAAAGCCTTGGCTTTTTCTGGCGGAAATGTTTCGTACCATGATGCCGGCTTATGTGTGTTGAGATTATCTTCAATCAAAATAATCTTTTCGGCGTTCGGGTATGCCGAGGCTATTTTCTCGGTAAACATCGCCCAATCCTTTGCTGTCTTTGTTTGCGTTACATCCGCCATTCTCCATCCTCGCAACGGTTCGCTTGCCAACAAGACATTGCATGTTCCCATGCGGCGATACTCATAGTCTACCCGTTGGGACCGCCCCGGACGCATGGGTTGTATTTCCCGTACCTCTGCTGGAATCTATGATCAGGCTATGACCAAAGGTGACATATCGGTGGAAGAAGACTCAACACGAGTTGGAGTGTTGCTCGTTTTGAGCCATGCGCCTTGATCAAAATGTTCTGTTCCGCCCGGATGTTTATTATACAAACGTGACGCGACGTAATCAAGAGCTGATGCTGCGTGTTCTCCATATATCCGGAATTTGTCAATCTCTGCACGGGCAGGTTATGCTTTGATTTTGTGGTATGAAATACTCCCGCATAAAGAGCTTGCCGCACAAAGCAGCTATAAACGCCGCCGAAGGCAAGACCTTACTTCTGAACGGCGATATGCAGGTCGTATGCTTTGAATACATCGATCAGCGCCTGCCGGGTGATCGGTTTCGTCAGGACCTGCTTGAATTTGACCGCCTCTTCCGCCGGCATCTGGGTATCCGCCGTGACGGCGACGAGGGGAATTTTCGCGGTTGCTTCATCTTGCTTCAGGAGATCGGCGAATGCGCTCCCGGACAGGCCCGGCATCCACAGGTCGGTCAGGATAATGTCCGCCCTCCGCCCTTTCCGCAAAAGCTCAAGGGCTTCCTCGGCGGATTCCGCGAGAATGCAGGAAACATTCATTTTTTTCAGCATCGCCTGAAGCACTTTCAGATTCATTGCGACATCATCCACCAGCATCGCCTGAATATTCCCTCCGGCAGAAGAATTGAGATTGACCGTTTCCGCTCCGGACTCCGTCATGTCCTGCAGGGACGGAGACTGATATTTCACGTTCTCCAGCCGCACGGTGAATGTGCTTCCTTTTCCCGGCGTGCTTTCGGCGGAAAGTTTGCCGCCCATCTTTTCCACCAGCCGTTTGGAAATCGCCAGGCCGAGGCCGGACCCCTCGTAGATGCGATGTCCCCGGGTTCCGCTGTCCTGGACGAACGGCTCGAATATCTGGCTGATTTTTTCCGGGAGGATTCCGATTCCGGTGTCGGTGATGCTGAAAATCAGCGTCCCCTGTCCGGCTTCTTCCGCAAAACGGAACGCGGCGGAAATCGTGACCCCCCCGTTATGGGTGAATTTCAAGGCGTTGCCCGTGAGGTTCAGCAGAATCTGTTTGATGCGCAGGTCATCCAGATAGAGAGCCGGCGGCAGATTGGTGTACGTCATCTGCAGGGAAAGATTCTTTTCCACGGCTTTCTGCTTGAACACTCCGACGATTTCCAGAACCAGCCGCTTGACGTCAACGGGCCGGCAATCCAGTTCCACCTGATCCGCTTCAAGCTTGGAGAGATCCAGAACGTCATTGATCAGGTTCAGCAGCGCATTGCCCGCGAAGTTGATGGAACCGAGATATTCCTGCCGCTCCTGCGGTTCGACATCCGTCCCCTGCAGCAGTTCGCTGAAGCCGATGACCGCATTCAGCGGCGTCCGGAGTTCATGGCTTACCGTGGCCAGGAAATAGCTCTTGGCCCGGTCCGCCGCACGGGCCTGCTCCAATGCCTGCCGCAGTTTTTCCTGCTGTTCGGACAGTTCGGTGATGTCCTGAATCACGCCGCAGATTTCCCATTTGCCGTTGATTTCATTGACTGATTTTTCCGCCCGGAGTTCAAAATGACGCTTCCCGGCGGCAAAGACATCGGAAAAGAACGAGGTGTCGCCGCCGATGCCGCTTTCCAGGAAACGGTTCCAGTTCCCGTCGAACCTCTGCCGGTCGTCCGGCGCCAGCCATTCCGCCAGCGGTACGCGCTCCTCTTCCCGGAACGCCCGGTAATTCTGGGCCGAAAGAGCGGTCAGCCGCCCGGTGCTGTCGCACTGGAAATAAAAGAATTTTGCGATCTTCGCCGCGTTGGCGAGAATCACGCTGTGGGTGCGCAGCCGGTCCCGTTTTTGGTATTCCTCCGTAACATCGCGGAAGACCAGTACTCCGCCGATGATTTTCCCCTCCGTATCACGAATCGGCGCTGCACTGTCCGCAATGTGCCGGGCTGTTCCGTCACGGGCAATCAGATCGGTATGGTTGGCCAACTCGATGATTTTTCCCGTCGAAAGCGCTTTGGTCAGCGGGGACTCCACTTTGCGGCCGTCAAGATAGCTGATGATATTGAATACTTCATTGAGTTTTTTGCCTTTTGCTTCCTCGATCGTATAGCCGGTCATCTGGACTGCGATCGGATTCAGGAGGGTGATCCGTTCTTCGCTGTCGGTTGCAATGACGCCGTCGCCGATGGATTCCAGGGTCAGACGGAACTGCTCCGCAATGCGGGAGGCCGTCCTGTGCGCCTGATGCAGTTCCGTCTGGTCGCTTGAAATCCACATCACAACTTCTTCATGAAATGAATTGTTCTTCGGAAGAGGAATGAATTCGACGTGTCGATGTGCGCCTTCAAGTTCATAATCCTTTTCCATGCGCTGCCCGGTCCGGAATGTCTCCTGAATCCAGGCGGAAAACGACTGCTGGACCTTGTCGGCAAGCTGGTTTATATTATGAACACCGGCCTTTTCCCCGGATGATATATCATGAGGAAGATGCTGGAACAAAATCCGGCCGGATCGATTTACAACACAGATTCGCAACGGCAGGTTGTTGAAAAGCACCGCGATCCTTTTCTTCATTCTGGCCAGAATAATCAGGCGGAACAAGAGCAGCAGCAGCAGTAAACCGAGTGAAGCCAGAACGGAAATGATCTCGACTTGATACCGGGTGATGAAATCCACCGGCGGGTTGAGAAGCTCCGTCCCCGCCGGAAGCCTTTTCCGGTCAATGCCGATTCTCTGCAGGGAAGGATAATCAAAAACCGGATGAAACTTTCCTTTCTGCACCGGAATTGCGGCCGCGCTTTCTCCGTTGAATATCCGCCGGGCAATGCTGCCGGCCTGATAGCCCTGTTCCTGGCCGGATACCATGATCCCGCCGGAAGCGCCACGCCGGATCATTTCCCGATAGCGGTTGAGGATCAGACCGGAAAAATTCCGGCGGATTCGCGGCAGTATGGAGAAATAGTCCTGCGGCTCCTTGTCCCGGAAAGAGTTCCAGGAGTGGAATATCAGCACCGAGGAGGCTGGCAGTTCCGCAACGAGATTCAGCATCTCCGCAGTGCTGTAATCGCGTCCGCTGATGAAACGGATCTCCCGGCCGCGGGCCCACTCCTCCTTTTTTTGGCTTTCGAGCATCTTTTTCCATGCCAGAACATCCACCGAAGCTTCTGCAATCACCGTGATCTGCCGGTTGGCGGGAAGCAGATTGCAGCCGAGTCGGATATTCATGTACAGTGTGGCCGGAGTCTCAATGCCCGTCATATTCATGCCGGGCGGAATTCCGGCCTGCAGCGGCCCGTGATAGGAAGCCGCCAGCAGCGGAGTCTGCTCCGGAACCGTCAATCTGCCGTTCAGGAAAAGATCGACCGCGGCATTGTTGGTCAGTATGATCATGTCATACCGGGAATGTTTCAATTTAATCGTCAAGGCGGCGATATCTTCCGGCGCGGGCTGAAAATCCGGTTTGAACCGGACTGCCAGTTCATAGGTTTCAAAGGTGGTCAGCACCCGGTTGTCGCGGTTCAGGCAGCTTTTCAGGCCCTGCTTCAATTCGTTGCTCCAGGTGTCGAGAGAGGAAAATGAATCGATAATTAAAATGCGTTTGATGGAAACCTGCCCGGGAGGGGCGGCCCAGGAGCGCCCTTCGAGGCTGATCAGGAGTAAAACGATACCTGAAATCAGAAGAAGTCTCTTTGCGCACAACATCATACAGAAACTCAATCTCTCGTATTCTCCATCGCTTTCCAGCTGCCGGCCTGACAGCAGGCGTTTCCTGCTGACATTCTGAATGTAACGGAATAATATAGCAATAATCACCGCTTTTTTCAATGGGGAGGCAGTAAAATATTACCCGAATTTCCGGCCGCTGGTGATCTGCATTGAAATGAATGAAGTGGTATTTGAAATCTCTATGGTCAATGATCGAAATTTTCCGGACTCAAATATTTTAAAAAAAACTCAAACAGCACTTGCAAACAAAATGGAAGTATGGTATAATTAAAATGAGACGAAGGTATAGCTATACCCGGAAAGCGGAAGATCGTTCACTCAGGAAATCAGATGCTTGTAAATCAGACATTTATCGCAAAAAAAAGCGGTGTTACGCAAAAAACAGTATCCCTGTACTTCAAGGATCGGATGCTGGTTGGCGAAAAGGTGCGCAGCCGGATTGATGAAGTGTTGTGCCAATACCACTATCTGCCGAACTTTTCTGCCATTGCGATGAAGAGTGACCGTTTTCGCCGCATCGGCTGCGTGCTGCTGCAGTACGGTTCGGCGGTGACCTCCAGTCAACCGCATTTGTTCAGTTATCTTAATGGGGCGTCGGTCGCCCTTTCCCAGGTGGGATATTCCCTTGTGCTGGAGCCGGTATTTGTCGATTTGAACACCCGCAAGGCGACTTTTACTGAATTTTTCTCCATGCGCAGTGTCGATGGCATCATAGGAATCGCAGGCGGCTGGGTGCCGTCCGAAGTGGATGCGCAAGTGGCCAACCTCCAGCTTCCGACGGTTTGGCTGAATCGCAACCCGGATTTCGATGGAGTCCGGACTCTGCTTTTCGATGAGCATGACGCGCAGGTCAGATTGCTTGAGAAACTGATTGCGGAAGGCAAAAAACATTTCTGCTGGATGGGGTTGAAGTGTTCGGAAAACGAATTGCATTACTCGCGCCGCAGCCGTTATGAAACAATGCGGCAAACGCTGCTGCGGCACCGGCTCGGCTGCGAGGCGCTTTTTGCGGACAACGGCTCGCTGGAGTCAACCCGTGCAACCTTGCGCGAACTCTTCCGCCGCTCCGGTGAGTTTGATGTGATCTTTTTTTACAATTTTCATCTGCTGGAACAAGCGATGTGGCTGGCGCAGGAGGCCGAGTGGAACCGCAATCACATCCGGCTCGCTTATTTCATTTCCGAAAACGAATATCACAGCCGCAGATGTGAATATCCCGACGCCATTTTACTTGAGGAGTCGGAATTGGGGCGCAACAGCGTCCGGTTCATTTTAAGCTGCCTGGACGGTAAAGATGATGCAACTTTGTTGAAACCGTTCCCATGCCGCATTCCGGCGCTGGAGTCGAAACGATAGAGCCGTTTTATTTTTTTACCATTCAGGTATAGCTATACCTGAGGTGCGGACCGCCATTGTCAGAGCTTGGGAAATTTGGGCGAACGGCCAAAATATTCCGGGTTGAGGGAAGAAATTTTCAAGAAACACAGGAGACGGAAACATGAACCCAATCATCGGTACGCGAGCTGCACAGGGCCTGACTGCATCCCGGAATCCGAATCGCAGACAACGAAGGTATATTCCATATTCATTTACACTGATAGAGTTGCTGATCGTGATAGCGATCATCGCGATTCTCGCCTCGATGCTTCTCCCGGCGTTGAATCAGGCGCGGGAACGGGCCCGAGGCATCAGCTGTCTCGCCAATCTCAAACAGGTGATCGGCATGATCGGCATGTATACCGACGACAATAACGGCAAAGTTCTGGCGTGGAACGGAAACATCTCTCCCAACTGCGGCAAGTGGTCCTCAATGATCCATGCCTACATGACCAATACGACACCGACTGACTGGGGATATATTACGGACGAAAACCGGGTTCATCCTCCTTTCAACTGCCCGGCCTCTCCCTTCTCCGGCTTGACCAGGAGCACTGGACTCGGCGGGGTGCATTATGCCGCCAACGCAAGCCAGCATCGCCAGTCCGGCAGAGATGATTTCTCCGGTTTTTTCCCGGATGCCCAGTACCTCAGCACCAGCAAACGGACGCTGTCGATGATCAGGAATCCGTCAAGCCTCGCGGCGGTTCTGGACATCAACTATCTGACGACCGGTTGGACGCCTCCGGCAATTTTCGGCCGCCGAGGTGATCTTTGCGGCATTCATGAAAATTTCGGGCCGGAAGAAGATGCCGCAAAGGGCGCCGTCTGGCGTCACAGCGGCGGCCTGAACGTCGCGATGGCTGACGGACATTGTGAATCAAAACGCGGAGCTGAGGTTCCGAAATGCGACTACAACGTTCCGTTCTGGAGTTATTACGCCGATCGTTATTGATCGGTGAAAATCGGAGGAAATCCTGTGCTTATCATTCGTAAAATCACAGTCGCCCTTCTGCTGATCGCGGCCGGAACCGCCGGCAATGCCGCCGCAGATGCGCCGCAATGGAAAATTCATGCATCCGGAGTGTTGGAGGCGGCCGGAATTCGATTTGCGCCCGCGTTCCTCGATTCGCGATGGAAGTTTCACGGTGTCAACACTCCGGCATTTCGGCAGAAACAGTTCAACCGGAGCGGCAGTCACTCCGTCCTGAAGGCGGAAGTTGCGTTGCCGAATTCTCAAAGCGGCCGTTTTCAGCAGGTTTGCGATTTCAGCGACACTGGCGTACTCACTTATCGCGGCATATTCGAATTTTCCGCCAAACCGGATGCACGCGAATTCGCACTTGCCGCGATCGGGCTCACGGAAAACCGTTTCGGAGGACGCGAAGTGATCGTTGACGGCAGGACAGTCACATTCCCGCGTCTGCCCCGGAAACGCAAAACGGCGATCTTCTTCCGGGAACAGGCCGAAACAATTGAATTTCCGCTGGAGAACGGAGTTCTTGCCATTCGTGGAAAATTCCGCCTTCTGCTGCAGGATGACCGGCCGCTCGGCGGTTCCGGTTATGCGATGCGCCTGGCTTTCACGCCGGCGGCGAACGCATCGGGCCGCCTGACATGCGAGCTCGAATGGGAGCTGCGTCCGTATCGAAGCCGGACACTCGATCTTTCCGGCGCGGCCAATACCGCGTTTGCGGACTCCGTCGCCGATGACCGGCGGGGAGGGTGGACCGACCAGGGAGCCGAATGCGATCTCTCCATGCTCTCCCCGGGCATCCGTGATTTGAAAGGGACGCAATTTCAGATCCTTGATCCGGCGGCCAACGGCGGCAAATCATGTATCGTGCTTGCCGGCCGGAACCGTCCTTATTTCGCCCGGAGCGCTGCAGCGCCGCAGCCGCATCCGGTTCGCGGCAATTTCCTTTACCTTCTCCATGCGGTCGCCTGGCCTCCTTCTTCCGCGAATGCGGTGATCGGAACGGTGGAACTGATCTACCGCGACCGGAAATCCCGGAGGATCCCAGTCTCTTCGGCCGATGTGGGGGATTGGCGCAATCCGGCGGCGCGCCCCAACGGAGATATCGTCTGGAGCAGCGAAAGCCGGGGCGTTCCGATCGGGTTGTACCGGTCGAGGTTTCCGATCGATCCCGGGGATATCGTTGAGATCCGGTTTGAAAGTGCACAGGCATCCGTCTGGGGAATTATCGCGGCAAGCGTTTCGCCGGATGTTGTTTACCGTACACTGTCAACCCCGTTCATTGTTGCGGAGAATTCCCGTTACCGGCCGTTGCCGCTCCCGCGGGAAATTGTGAAAGGGTCGATTTTTGACAGTTCCGGATTACTCGACGCTCCGGCAGGAAAATAT
Source organism: Victivallis lenta (assembly GCF_009695545.1). NCBI lineage: Bacteria > Pseudomonadati > Lentisphaerota > Lentisphaeria > Victivallales > Victivallaceae > Victivallis > Victivallis lenta. The sequence goes on from NZ_VUNS01000051.1 coordinate 14,295, forward strand.
GGATGTCCGGTGATTCGCAACGGTAAAATCGAATTTGAAAACCGGCCCGGCAAACCTGTGCGTTTTTTCGGGGTGAATCTCTCCCGGCAAACGCAGTTTCAGGACAAAGCCGCGGCCGAAAAGCTGGCCGATGAACTTGCCGCGCACGGATACAATGCCGTGCGTATTCATCACCACGATACCTATATGGTTTCGCGGGAAAACGGAAAATCGACCGAACTTTCCGCCGAACAAATGGATAAACTTCAGACGTGTCCTAACAATTAGCCAAAAAGGCGGAGCCAAACTTTGTCCGTAACAGTATATTACGGTTGCCTAACCCCAAAGGAGGGCTCCGTAATGAAAAATACCTCGATAAGTCTGTTTCGTC
>NZ_VUNS01000052.1 GCF_009695545.1 Victivallis lenta
TTGACGAAACAGACTTATCGAGGTATTTTTCATTACGGAGCCCTCCTTTGGGGTTAGGCAACCGTAATATACTGTTACGGACAAAGTTTGGCTCCGCCTTTTTGGCTAATTGTTAGGACACGTCTGACTTTTCACCTCTTTTCTTTCTGCACACGGCACACTCGCAGGGGGAACACCAGGCGGCCCAGCCGAACAGCTGACAGATGTTCCCGAATCTGCGGGCATGGTTCATGACGATGTAGCGGAGCGGATTCCACCAGCTGTAATTTGCTTTCGCAACCTTGTAGCCGTTGGTTTTGAAGCGGTTGTTGGATTCGGTGAATTTCTCTTTCGAACCGTCTGACTCATGCCACTCGATGTCGTGGATAAAGGCCACGACAGCGAGGCTCGGATGCAGGGTTGACACTAGCCCTCTCAACCACTCCGGAAAGGAGTCGGGTCCGATGCCGTTGTAGATGCTGGCAAGTTCGGTGATTTTGTATTTGCGGATGATCTCGCGGTTTTCGAGCTGAAGCTCCTCCGCCAGAGCCTTCAGTTCCTTGATTTCCTTAAGCCGGTTCATCTTCCTCCTTTACGTTATTGATATTGCGGCGGTTCCCAGACGATTTCCCCGTTGCGGACAGTCAGAACATCGCCCTCATCGCCGAGTTTCAGAGACCGGACTTTTCCATGCCTGACGAACAGAAGAGTCGGAAGGCTTCCCGCCGGCGGCAGAGAGTTCTCATCAAACGGATCGTCGTTGATGATCGTCCAGATTGTGCCGTCCCAGACATAGAGTTTCCCGGTTGCAATCACAAAGTAAAATTTGGGGAGCGGAGCGAGAATCGACGCCCGTTCCTCCTCTGTGTTCAGAAACACAATGTCCGCCAGCGGAATCCGAAGCGTCCCGTTGTCGTAGAATAATTCGCGCGAATCGGTCGCCACAATAAACTGTCCGTCATTTACGGGAGCGGTCTGTACCTGGAACTTTGTCCCAAGCCTCGGTTTGAAGTTCGGCATCATGCGCCTTCCACGGTCTGCCAGCTGAGCGGCGGAATATATGCCCCGTCACTCCTGACCTGAAGCTGGTTCTCGGCTTCGGCGGAGACTTTCAGAGTGGCAGTGATCGTTCCATCGGAAACAGCCACGGAAATACTCTCCGTTTCTCCCGCCTCATACACATCGATGAGGTCGCCGAGATCGACATCGAATTTCGTGTTGTCGGTCATCGTGAGGGAGAGAATGTGGGTTTCCGCATCGTAGGCGGCTGCGGCGAGGAACTGTTCGACAGGGAGATTGATTTCAATGGGAGTTCCACCGTTCGTCGTGAACGTGAGTTTCCCGCTTGCCCCGTCATATGATGCCCCGTCGACCAGCCCCGTGAGCTGAAGCGGCGTCGCGGAATTCGTCCCTTTTTTGACCGTGATCGTCTTGTCGGCATAGGTGACGTCGGTCACGGCTCCGCCCCCTGCGACGATATTTTCCACCGCGCCGTCAACATACTCTTTGACCGCCTTGGAGGTCGGGATCGCTTCGTCGGAATCGTCCAGAGTTGTGGAAACGGCAAGCTGAACCGTCACCCATGCGGAGCCGTTCCACGCTTTCCCCTCTTTGGTGGATGTGTTGACGTAAAGTGTGCCGACCAGTCCGGTGGCAGGAAACTCCTCCACCAGCTCAATCGGATGGGAATACGGAACCGTTCCCTTGTAAATCCGGTTCTGATCGGAAACAAAGTAGAGAGTTCCGTCGTCTTTGGGATCAATTGCGGCATACTGCGCTGAAGTAAGGATGAAAAATTTGACTGCGGACATGGAGATACCTTTCAGTTTATGGTTTGCCAGTTGAGGGTTGCTTCATTGTTGCTGATCGTGATTCCTCCGGAATTCAGAATCACGCGGACATGGGAATCGTTGAGTTTCGAGCTCTCGGCGGCGAGTCCGAGCAGCAGCTCTCCGGAGGTGACGGCACTTTGACGGACAGTGTCCCAGTAAACCGCCGCGCCCACGCTGAAAGCACAGCGCACCGGTTTCGTCACGTCGAACACTCCGGAAAGAGCAAGACTGCCGAGTGTTCCTTTTTTAACAGGAATTCTTGCCACGCCGATGAGGCCGTTCCGGATTACGATCTCACCGGCTGCAATATCCCTTTCCGGGACAAAATCAATCGACTCGCCGCGCTGGATATAGCGCGCCTGCATCGTTTACTCCGAAACAACCGGTTCGAGTTCCAGCGCCGGATCAATATAGACAAACCCGGAGGAGCTGAACCAGCAGAAGTAGATCCGCACATCAACCGGATTGTTTTCGACCAGATCCAGCGGAATTTCCAGACACTTCTGCGTCAGATTCTCATCATTGATCCATTCGGAGGCGGAATCATCGACCCAGCGTCCGTGGATCGTGCTCCAATAGCTGCTGTCGTTTCCGTCGCTGTCCCGAACCGTGGCGGAAACGATCAAGCGACGAAACATATCGCTGTCGTCCGTATAACCTTTATAGGCGATGTGCATTTTCAGAAGATGCCGTCCGCTGGTCGTCGGAAGCAACTCCATGCCCTTGAAAGGTTTGCGACCAAGAACCATCGTCCGGGTGGTGTTGTAGTTGTTGTTGTAGAGTTTCAATGCCGCGGCCTCGCCGCCGGTACGATGAACGCTCCAGGTGTCGGCGATACCGTTCGGACAGCGGAAACAGAAATGCCCCTCTTCCCCCTCATTGTTGCAGCCGAACCCCTGATAGATGTAGTAGTCGTTGTCACTCCGATAGGTCAACGGGCGAAGCGCAATATTGCATTTGTCGGCAAACACATTGGCTCGGCTGCTGTAATCCGTTCCGACGGCCGGTTCCTGACTGTACAGATAGGCGGGATTGTCAATATTGATAAACATGTCCTTGACGCGGACATGGCTGGCATCGTATGCCCAGAGCGCATATCCGGGGAACCAGGTTTCCAACTTGTCGATATCCGCAACCGTATTGTAGCAGGTCATGGAGCCCTTCAGTTTCGCATTGGTCAAACGCGCGTTGTTGATGTACAGCGATCTCCCACGCGGATTATTGACCGTAATACCGGTTACAATCGGAACTTTGGCGAAAATTCCGCCATCATCCCGATCGAATTCAAGATAAAGCGCAACATAGTTGCTCCCGGAATTGGAGGCATCGGAATAGCTGATCGGGGATCCGATGGCGTTTTCCTCGTCCTCGCAGAAGTTGATCGTGATGTTGCGGACATCTTTTTCGATTCCCGGAACATAATTGGAGCTGTAACAGTCGTACAGTCCGACCGCCGGAGCGGTGCAGCGCCAGCAGCGGGGAATATTGACCGTAATGTCCGATACCGTGAAATCCCGCAGATAGGAGAAATAAATCAGGTTGTTCTGAAGATAGAGATTTGCAGGACGCACTTCACTCAGGCCCCGGTCCGGCATATTGACGGAAATGTTGTGAATCCGCGCATTGAGATACCCGGAAATCCGAATCAAACAAGGAATATATTCATACGTCCCGTTGAAAATAAGCTCCTGGGAAATGTTCCGGATCTCGCACTCAATACCGTCGTCACTGTTCTCGGAAAGACAGAGCGGATAATATTCATAAGAACCGTAATTCAACGGCGAATAGACTTTCACATCTTCCACATGCAGAATTTCCGGGAAGCGGCAGTAGATCCCGTGGCAGTTGCTGGAATTGCCCGTAATCGCATAATTGATGACGCAGTCGCGAATGTTCAGCATCCGGGCATAGTAGATGTAGACATACGATTTGAGGCGGCTCTTTGTCAGTGCTCCGCCTGCGTATTCCGGGTTGTCCACATCAATGCCCTTGCTTCCGAACTTGCAGTGTTCAAACGAAACGCACATTTTGTACTCATTGCTGTTGTAGAAGTACAGCATGTAGTTGTTCGAGTCGATGCCGTCCCGGAAGAGATAGACCCGGTGCATCAGGAACACCATCAAATTCGGAAGCTGGAAACGACCGTCCGCGACAACGCTTTTCACATTGGCATACTTCGCCTCGTCCGCGCCCCAGGCGTTCTTTGCCTCCTCCGGGACAAAGTCATACATCAGATCGGAAGGATTCGGCATCCCGAGAAGAAGCAAATTTGTGATGTTGGTGTTCTCGCCGTTCGGGATGATCACGGCGGATTCCTCCGGGGTCCGGCGAATCAGATAGCAGGTCTTGTCCGTGAAATCGGCGGCGCTTGCGGGAAGCGCCTTCAACGCTCCGGCGGGAGTGGTTCCGTCTCCGGGTGCTTCAATGGACGGATCAATGTACACCACATTGAAATCGACATTCGAGTAAATCATTCTGCGTATACTCCGATAAAGGTGGAATAAGGTTCAAAAGCCGGGAGTTCCGGCAGGACGGTGATATGGACGATATTTCGACCGAGATTTCCGAACGGGGAGCCGCCTCCGTTTGTCCAGGGAGAAAGACGGGTTCTGCCGTTGATGATGGAATAGTTGCTGAACTCCTCGCGGGAAAGCTCGGTCTCGTTAAAATTTACGATGACTTCGCCGTCAACCCCCTTTCTGATCGTTGCATTTTCAAAGACGATCCGTGTCACTTTTGCCACGGAGGTGTTCTGGTCGGCAACAAGGACGTCGCCGTAGGTCGCCGCATCATCGCCGAGATATTTGATCCATTGCGCATCGGCAAAGTCTGACCAGACGGGATTGGCGATCGGCGTCCGGGAGATGATTTCCGCGCGATACTTGAGCGAATTTGCCGGAGTCAGGGAAAATCCCTGACCGTCGTTCTGTGCCGCATAAGCCACATAAAGGTAAGATTCCGTGCCGGGGACGCCCTGAACTCCCTGTGGAATGGAGAAGTTGAACACGGCATTATGCCCGTCTCCGGAATTGGTGACGGACACCTGAGAGCCCGGTGTTCCGGTGGAGACGGTTCCAATCCTCACGCTTGCGGCATCGCCTTTGACTCCCTGTGGAATGACGAAGTCGAATACGGCATCGTGTTCATCGCCGGAATTGGTGATGCTTGCCGGAGTCGTTTCCGCACCGGTCGTGACGGTTCCGATCTGGATCGTGGAACGAAGTCCGCGTGGACCGATGATCAGCGGGAGCGGATCGCTCCATTCCTGGCCGACCGCCGCATTCCGAAACCGGTAAAGTCTGGCTGTCTGAGGGACTTCCACCTTTTCTTCCGTTGTGCTTTCCTCGCCGGTCTCCTCGTCTTTGACGGTCACTTCGCGGATCGGCGAGAAGGCATACCAGATGGAACCGTCATCGGAAAGCTGAACTTCCAGTTTTGCGGCGAAAAGCGCCCGGATCTGAGCGGCGGAATAATTTCCATCCGAAACCGGAACGGGGGAGCCAGTCCCCGCATCACCTCGACGGTTGCGGATGCTGATGTTGAACTGGATCAGGAATCCCGGAGTGGTTTCGCCGACTTCAAATCCGGCAAGTTCACAGCCGAAGTTCTTGCTTTCCACAGCCCCCAGAGCGGAAATCAGTTCCTCCGTATTGGTTTCCGTCAGTGGAATATGGACTTCATTTCCGGAAACGGTGATTCCTTCTGTAACCCGGATTTGCGGAGGGGTTGCGGTGTTCCAATCGTCCGCGATCACAAAATCCCAGGATGCATAAGCGGCAAGGTCGCCATTGAACGGTTCGCCTTCCGCATCAAGGAGTTTTAGAATCAGCTCCGCACGCATTCCGCGTGTCAGCGCAGGCAGTGAGCTGATCGTCTGATTGTAGGAATCCACGAGACGGGCATTGACGCTGTCCGCCCGCAGATACATCGTGATGATCTGCATAAAAAACCTTTCTCATTGAAATTTGAATCCGTTTTCAACGGCGAAGTCCAGGATGCAATAGGCGATTCCTTCATAACCGGTCTTGCAGCTTCGTCCAAGAGTCCTGGAATAACCAGAAACGTTTCCGTCTGAATCATAATTTGTTCTGTAATCGCTTACAGGCACGCTGGAATTCCGGGGAATGTCATCGACATTTCCTCCGATGGAAATATCCATCTCCATATTCGCCGACCAGTGCGTCCGGATGGTGCTGACACCAAGGGAAAGGCCGCTGCTTCCCAGGTCAAGGACGCTTTTCTGCAGCACCGATGAATAGGAAACTGGCCCACTTGGGGCTGACACTTTGTACCGAAATATCAAGTCGCACTCCGCTGTCGGATGCGGACGCCGGGCTGTTTTGATAACAATGCTTCTGGACTGCGCATACCCGCAGTATCCCCTCTCTCCGTCAGAATTCCTGTAATAGTCCGTATTCCCCGACCATGAATAAAATTCCTGCGGGAAACTGGAAAATGTTCCCGAGTAGGGTTCTCCCTCCAGCGCTTCTCTCAATGCCGTGGAAATGGATTCAGAAAACGGGGGATCATGTTCCGCGCCAGAACGGGAAAGGTAAGTACCGGAAATACCAGAAAACTTCACCGCAGTCAGTTTGTTAATTGCGTTTTTCACCGACTTCAGCCACTCTGCCCATCCCGCCGCATTGGAACTGCCAGTTCCCGGGCATTCACAAATCCGGCATCCTTCCGAGTTGACCAAATCATAATAGTCCCACATCTTTGGGAAGTCTGATAGATCATCTTTGTAGTCGTCGAACTCCATATTCACAAAATTCGGAGCAAGTCTATAGATTGCATCCCGGATTGTATTTATGGCTGCTATACTCCACGGTCGGTACTGGATTATGGAATACAGTACCTCGTTTGGATTCTGATTTGTCAGGATTGCACGCTCTATAACGGCCTCAAGGATTGCACGGTAATAGTCGACATTTCCCGGATCGGGAGATTCCCAGTCCATGCCTTTGTCATCCCAGGAAACGGGAGGTGTATATTGAATCATCTCCATATCGCCACCTCGCCGAGATACGCGACGCCTGTTTCATCGCCCTGAACATAGTCGTAAAACGAAAGTGTCCGGTTGGAGCCTGTAATTTCAGAATCTTCCGGTTTGCAGAATTGGAAAGTCACAGCCTTTTCCTTATTCGGTTCTTCGCCCTCCCACCATCCGGATGGGCTGTTCAGCTCTCCCAGAAGCCATTTCCCGTTCTCATACCGAATTCCTCCGTAGGAGAAGCGTCCGTTCTTCTTTTCCAGAGAGCGAATGTAATAATTGGAACTGCTGTCCCGCCAGCGGGGAAGACCGAAATATTTCTTCCCGGAAACACCGCCTTTCGGTTCATATTCTCCAAGCTGCACTCGATAGACGCTCTGCCAGCGGGGGAAATCGAAATAAACCGTCTTGTTTGCTCCACCTCCGTTCCGGTTCGTCCCGCGTGGCTGAAGATAGCTGTAGCTGTTATCTTTGACCGACGGAAGCGAACCCGCGTGAAAGGCGTCTCCCTCATATTCCCGGGTCTCTGAATTGTAGTTTTCCTTCGGCTCATATCCCGGAAACCGGTTGTGGAGAATCCAGCCGTAACTCCTGGAATAATAAAAAAAACTTGAACCGTATTTCCAGTAGATGTATCCGTTCACATCATTGAAGACTGGAGAATAGATGGCATTGTCAATTTTCAACCGATAGGTCCAAAGATTCTGTGTAATGACATAATACCCGAGATTGCCGTTGTCCGTGTTGAAGGCAAGCAGCCCGGAGTCAGCCTCGATTCCACGCCAGAATCCCTTTTGCGGGTTCCAGTTCGGAATCGTCGGACTTCGCAGTTGCGTCGGAACATATTGAAAACTCATGTCTCATTTCCCCCTGTCGTCTGAATTGCAATCCGGTGTCCGATGATCCAGCTTCCTGCGGGAATGGTGGAATTCAAGGCAAGTTCGGCGACATAGAGAATGCCGGAGCCGGTACTTGCATTGTCTTTTCCATCGGCAAAAAGCTGGACATTGTAACCGGCTCCGGTACTGCCTCCAGTCACTTTACAAAGAAAAACTTTGTCTTCCGTTCCACCACCGCCGGATCCCGCGCCTCCGAGCTGAAGCATGCACCACTGACTTCCGGTATTTCCGGCCTTCCAGAGAATCCGGGCGACACCGTTTTCCGCCGACTGCATTGCCCCGGAAGCATTCCCGATCATCGGTTCGGCAAATTTATGTTCCGGATCCAGAATGCTCACCTTTGCCGGGACAATTCCCAGCAGAAGTGCCCGGCCGATTTTTCCCGCATCGACAGGTTCCAGAAGCACCGCATATGGATATTCCTCATAGGCGTTGGTCACCTTTCTCCCGAGAAACGCCGGGCACTTCCCGGTAAATTCCGGTTCGTTCGCATCCGGTCGGATCAGTACATCTGTGATTGCCATGGCAGAAAACCGGGGAAACAATGTGCTTTCCCCGTTTTTCAGCAGAACCACGCCGCTGTAATTGCCGTTTCTGAGCGGACCTCCGCATTGGTCGGACTGGAGATTTTTTACATATTCCGCCGCATCGATAAACGAATTCCAGGTCGCGGCTTTGATCTGAATCGGATCGCCTGTCTGTACTTTGTTCATTGCTTGATCCCCAATCCGCCGAAATCAGCGGCCTGATAGACACGTTCCACATAGGCCGATTCCGGCTTTTTGACGAGACTTTTCTGATCGGAGGAAACCTCATCGGCATAACGGACCCAGAGGTAATCCCAGCCGAGTTTCTCCTTGATGGTCAAGTCACCGATCTTCAGATTTTCCCGGTTCGGCGAGACCGCGAACCGGAAGGTGATTTCCCAGTCATCATCGGAATGTTTGCCGCGACGGCTTCCGCTCGCACCGAGAAAAAGGACTTCGCCGGGAGCATACCCTTTGAATTTTCCGTTGTTTACGGTTCCGGTCAGTTCCGCGAGGCGTTTCTTGTAAGCGGTAGATACTTTCGAAGCCCGGAAATAGTGAGTTTCCGAGAAATTCATGACCGGCATCGTGATGTCGATCCCGTTCACATTGCCTTCCGAATCCACGCTGATCGCGCCGCCGTAATCCGGGGCGTCCGATGGAGTTTTGGACACCGTCGCAATGCTCTGATTGACATGTTTGCTTCCGCCTCCGGTATCGAATGCAAAACTCGGTTCCGGTTCGTTGTCTCCATTGCCTCCGCCGAACACATCCATCTCATAGGTGACCAGAACCTTGAAGATGTCCTGATTGATCCGTTCAGAGATTTCCAACGTCTGACGAGTCAGGTTCTCCAGTTTCTCCGGCGAAGCCTCCCGAACCGCGTTCAGCGCGGCAAGTTCCTCTTCCACTCCAAACACCAGATACGGAACTTCCGCCTGGGTCAGAAAACCGGAATAGTCCATATATTCATTCAGATCGTAAAAACATTTTTCCACCCGGATTTCGTTTGCCATAAAAACTCCTTTCCATCAGGCGAATGTTCCCATGCCGTTTTGTTTTTTCAGCAGAGTGTTGGTTTTCTTCGTATTGGCAACAATCGTTTCTGTTGCTTTTGCGGTCCGGTCGGCGGCACTCGATTCCCCCAGATTTTCCAGCGCGGCGGCAAGGAAGGCCCCCTGCGGTTTCGACACTTTCTCCGCCGCCTCCCGGGTCCCGTCCTGAGCCGAGCGCAGACGGTCGGAATATTTGTCCACCATCGACTCCGCACGGCTGTAGGCGCTGTGAGCGTCATCGAGTTTTTTTCGTTCGTCATCATCGATTTTGCCGTCCGCCTGCGCATCCTGAAGTTCCTTTTCAAACTGCGCTTTTGCCGCCGCCGCTTCTTTCTGATATTGAGCAATCAATCCTTCCAGCATCTGCTGTCCGGCGGCTGGGTCGCTTCTCAGCGTTTCATCGATTTTTCGATCCTGCGCCGCCTCCTCGCGCCGATCCTGAATGCTCTGTTCGGACTCCTGAAAGCGCTCCTGATAGGAGGCAACATCATCCTTCATTTTCCGAGCGGCTTTTTCCCGTGCCTTGGCGATCCGGTCTTCCGCTGTCTGATCCGCTCCGGCGAGTTTCCCCTCCAGTTCCGCGATCTTCGCCTTGTCCTGTTCTTTTTCCGGCTTGGACTTCTCATAATCCAGCATCGTCTGAATCAGCTGTTTGTATTCGTCGCGAAGCGCAATGATGTCGTCGATCTCGTTTTCAAGTTCAGTTTTGCGTTCCCGTGCAAGCTGTTTGTCAATTTCGGCGACACGTTTTGCGGCGGCGTCCGCGTTGTCGGATGCCGCCTGTCGGCGTTGTTTTTCCGCCTCGACTTTTTCCTCCGTGGTCGCTGTTTTCCCTTCTTCTCCGGTTGTTGCGCCGGGCTTGCTTTCCTGAACCGCCTGACGGCGTTTCTGCAATGCCCAGATTTTCTGCCGATAAGCGGATGCTCGTTCTCCGTTGGCTTCGATTTTCTTCTGCGCTTCTTCCTGCCTGCCGGAGATCTGCGACCAGAGGTTGTGATTCCAGTAAGAGAGCAGTGCCTCATCTTCCGCCTGGAGCTCTTTGAGGTTGGCTTCCAGTTCGGCGATTTCCGCATCCAGCTCTCCAAGTGTCGCAGCTTTCATGGCTTCATTGAACTTGTCCTGCGCCGAAGCGGCAAGATTCAGTTTCCCGGTGATCGTATCGATTCCGAGCCCGAGGTCGTTGTAGGCTCCGTTCAGCGCATTGACGATAGTTTGCGCTTCCTGCTGTTCCGCAGCGGTCAGCTTTTCCTGTTCCGCCAACTGCTTGAGCCGTTCCAGCTGAGCAAGATGCGTCTCCTTCTGCGGATCGTTTCCTGCCTGAATGATTTGTGCGGCTGCGGTAAATTGCCTCTGTGCTTCCGTCAAGGCGACGATACGTCCCCTGGCCGTATCCACGGAAAGTCCGAGGTCGCCGTATTTTGCTCTGAGCTGTTCCAGCAGGGTGTTTGCCTCCGCAATGCCGGACGCGTCCAGCTTCGGCATTTGAGAAAGTGTCTGCAGACGGCTGACCTTGTCCGCATCCTCCGTCCCGGAGACTTTGATGGAAATATCCCGGAGACTTGCAGCGACGCTGTTGAGCTTGACGATCTTTCCCGCAGTCCGGTCGACCGCAACTCCGAGATCGCCGTATTTCTTCGACAGTTCGCCGATCAGGCGTTCCGCGTCGTTCTGCTGATCCACATCCAGTGTGACTTCCAGAGACAACGCTTTCAATTCCCGCAACTTGTCAAGGTCGCCGCTGTCCTTGACAGAAAGCTCCATGGCTCCGATGCGGGCACTCTCCGCATTCATGGCTGCAATCTTTCCAGAGACCTTGTCCACAGTCATTCCCAATGAGCCGTATTTCGCTTCCAGCTCGGAAATCAGCCGCTCCGCCTCTTCCTGCCCCTGCACATCCAATTTTGCCTGAATGGAGAGGGCTTTCAGACGATTGAGCTTTTCGATATCCTCACTTCCGCGAACTTTGAATGAGAGGTCACTGATCGCTCCGGCTACGGTGTTCAGACGTTCAATCTGTCCCGTTGTCCGGTTTACAACCAATCCGAGATCGCCGTATTTTTTTGACAGTTCTCCGATCAGGCGTTCCGCATCATTCTGTTGCGGAATCGTCAGATCCAGCTCCATGGAAAGAGCTTTCAGCTGATCGAACTTCGGCAGGTCGCCTGCGTCAATTTTCGTTGAGAGTCTGATTCCCTCCAGACGCTCGGCTTCTTCCGATAATGCACGAATCCTTCCCCGTGCACGATCCACTTCCAGTCCAAGTGCGCCGTATTTGGCGGAGAGTTCTTCGATCAGAGCAGCAGCTTCATTCTGTTCGTCCAATTCAAGGCTGACTTTGACGGAGAGTTCCTCCAGGCGCGCCATCTTTTCCAGATCATCGGCGTTGCTCACTTTGAACTTCAGCTCGCCAAGTTTTGCCGCAGCACTGGAAAGAGCCGTAATCCGCATGGCGTTGTCGCTGATCGTGATCCCGAGGTCGCCGTATTTTTTCTGCAGTTTGGATGCCAGCATACGAGCTTCCGCCATCTCGGCATTCGTCAGTTTCTGCTTTGCCGCCAGCTGCTGGAGCCGTTCCATGCGGATTTCATCCGTTTTGCGGAGCTGGTCTCCCTTTTCCCGAAGCGTGCTCATCTTGTCCGAAAGCTGCGCGGTATAGGATCCGGCGCGTGAGAGATAGATGCACACACCCGCCAGAACCGCCCCCAGCGCAATCAGCGCAACCGCCACCGGGTGAGCGGCAATAAAGCTCATGACCGCTCCCAGAGCCAGCATTGCCGCCGCCGCGACCTTGGCTGCCGCCGCCAGCAGGAAGTTTCCCGCCGCAACGGCGGAAACCGCAATCACAGCTTTCAGATTCGCCGCCGTGAAAAGCGCGGTCACGGCAATTCCGGCTTTGCGGACCTGATTCAATGCCACAGTTCCCGCTGTGCAGAGCGCTTCCGCAACTGTTTGCGCTTTCACTGCGACAGTTGCCGCAATCGATGCGGCCGTACAGGATTTCAGAGCACTTGCCATGGCCGTCCAGGCTGTAGCCAGTGCGCGTCCCGCCGCCATGGCTCCTTCTGCGACAGCCTGCGCCTTGAGTGCCGCCGCTGCCGCGATGGAAGAGAGTGTCAATCCCTTCAGGGCGTTCGCCATGGCCGTCCAGCCCGAGACCAACGCCGTTTTCACCGCTGCCGCCGCTTCTGCCGCCGCCTGAGCTTTCGTCGCGGCGGTTGCCGCGATGGCGGCTAAACTGAAGTTTTTCAGCGCACTTGCCATGGCCGTCCATTTTGCCGCCAGTGTCGACTGCGCGGCAGCCAGAGCTTCTGCCGCCGCCTGTGCTTTGGTCGCAACGGCTGCCGCCAGCGCCGTGTTCCGGAATGAGGCAAGGGTTTTCGTTACGGCCTGCCATTTGGCTGCCAGTGCCGACTTCGCTGCCGCGGCGGCTTCGGCAT
>NZ_VUNS01000053.1 GCF_009695545.1 Victivallis lenta
TCGCTTTTTAGGACAGCTGATTTACAACAAAGGGGGGCTACTTTTGAGAATTGGTGTGAAATAGATGAAAATGAGGGGGCGTAATCAGAAAATTACGCCATTTTGAAAATTGTTAGGACAGGTGTGAATGATCTTTGTAAAATCAGAAACAATGCGGCGCATACAAAGAATGAAAAGATTTACGATTGGGAATACGTATTTCCATTAATTATTTTTACAGAAGAATTGATTGTAATATTAATTTTTTTACAGTTGGATTTTTCGATTGAATATATAAAGAAAAACTTCAACAATATTCCAGAATGGACTGAATCAAAAAGGATACTTTGCAAAGCACTCGGTCACAATACTGTTGAATGATAATATATTATACAAAACATCAGTTAGCCCTCTACGTTAATTCTTTGATCTGATGTCAAAGCGGAAATTTGAAAATAGTCATGGAGCAAAGCTGTATGCTAAATTGTGTATCCGCTTGATTTATGGTATTTCTTGATTTCGTCCATATTGGGAATGATGGATCAAAATAGCCGATTTTGGTGAAATTTATCCATACTCAGCAACTCATCCCGATTTGCAATATGCGGTCCACCCCCGATCCCAAGCATCGCAATATCAATAACTTGAAGAATTAAAAACTGACAGAGCCGCAGAGCTCTCAGGCATACGGTTTGGTGTGAAAAGTGAAACCATCGGAATCAGCAGAAAAGACGCGAAATTCATGTTCACGTGGATGCTTCTTGCCTCAATGGGCGGCAACTTGGAAATTCTTCAAAAAAAACATTTATAAGCAAGAACTTCTCATTCGTCACGCGCTCCAAATTATTGAACGTCGTTTGAATTCCTATACGAAACCGATGGAGCCTGTATTTATTGCAGAGATCAATAAATATCATCCTCCGCGTCAACGGTCTCAGCCTCTTTTCATCCTTATGTCGATTGCAATGATGCTCGGCATCGCAGCTTGCAGCGGCGTTTCCCTGCAGACTTTCAGGGAGAAGTTCAACCTGGAGCGGATGCTCAGTTCATGATCGGCGGCGTGATCGACATCCGCCGGATGCTGCGCGATCTTGCCGGCCGCACTGACAACCCGCTGGACGACGGGCGCGTGGAGGAGCACGTTTCGCTGGATGCAGGCTCCCCCCTGAAGCCTGGCCGGGTGCCGTATGCCGGAGCCAAATACCGCCAGACGGCAGTATCCGGCCTGAAATCATGCGGAAAATGAAAAAAAAACGCCTGAGGACTTGACAAAGCGCCTGGAATTATGTATAATTATAAGTGTTCCATCGTGTACCACAGAGATTCCAGGTGATCTCAGAAAAAGTGATTTCATTCAGATTCGGGACGTATGGAATCTTTGAAAAAACAAGGTGATTTGCCATGAATATCAAAACGGCGGAAATTATCAGTGATATTTCCCACGCTGGTTATATCAGCGTCCGTAAATATGTGATCGACCAGGTGGTGCGAAGCGGTTCAACCCCCAAAAGGCTGGCTTCGATGCGCGCTCTGGCGACCCGGTTCGGAGTCGGCAGCTCCACTGTCCAGCGCGCGTTGAAAGATCTGGTTGACGACGGATACCTGACCGCGAAGAAAGGGATCGGCATGTTTACCAATCCCGAATTCAGCTGGCGGGGGAGAAAACAGGAGATTATCGAAGTTCTGATCGCTGACGGCAGGCAGATTTATTTTGAAAAATATCTTGCGTCACTGCTTTCGGCTGTCGCCCCGGGCCTGACGGATGAAGGGCGGATGATCCATTTTATCGATTTTTTCAATTTCAACAGGGAAACATTTTCCGGACCGGATGCGGCTTCGCGGGCATTGATATGGCTCTATCCTGATCTGTGCGAACATAAAAGAGCAATTGATTTCGTCAACAGCATCAGGATTCCGGTGATTTTTGCCGGAGGATTTTCAACGGAACACCATTGCGCCCGGTACAACTGGGAGGAAGAAGGCTATACGGCGGCTCTGGCCCTCCTGAAAGAGGGCCGGAAAAAGATCATGCTCCTGACCGATCCGCAGCATGAACCGCTTCATCTGGCCGGCGTGAAACGCGCATTTCGCGAGATGGGAGAAACGTATGATGAATCCCTGGTCCTGCGCGGCAATCAGAATCTGGTCGCGGATTGCGAACGGCTTATGAAACGAAAGGGCATTCCGGAGGCTTTCTATGAAGGCGCAAACGGTTTCGGAGCACTCGAAGCTGTTTTTCAGGATTGGGGTGTTGATTTTCTGCGGCAATGCCGCCTGGTTTCACAGGATGACTCGTGCCATTTATTTCCCGTTCCGCAGTGGCGGTTCCGGCACAATTATTCAAAAATGGGCGAAGAGGTTCTCGCGCTGTTGAAACTCGCCCTGCAAAATCCGCAGGGGCCGCCGGAACTCCGGCTGGTTCCGCGCGAACTGGATACCGATCTGCATCCCTGAAACGTAAGGAAATGGTATGTTAATACCATCGAAATATCAACAATTCCTTTCTCGGAGGTGTGAGTACGGCGGAGCCGCACGGAACACCGTAGAGCGGGGGGCCCGAAAAGTATCATCCGCCGCGCAAGCGCTGTGGATGACAAGCCCGACTTGTCCTCCGCAGCCTCGGCGAAGGAGGAAGGGGGGGGGCAACTTTTTGGGGAACACAGGAGATTTCTTATGAGAGCAAAGAATTTCACACTGATCGAGCTTCTGGTGGTGATTGCAATCATTACGATTCTGGCCGCAATGCTGCTGCCCGCATTGAACAAAGCGCGGGACAGGGCCAAAGCGACGAACTGCGTCAGCAATTTAAAGCAAATCTGCGGCGCTTCCGGAATGTATTCCGCCGATTATCAGGATTACCTTGTCATACCGGGATATGTAGATAAAGAGGCGCTGCTGGACGATGGCGAAATCTGGGATATTCTTCTGGCGCGCTATATGGGCTTCAGCAAAGGCGGCAAAAGAAATTTCCAGCTGTTCCGCTGCCCGATCGATCCAGATGAGCTTTATGTGGGAGCCTCCATCCGCTCCTACTGGCTGAACGGGCCGACCAGCGACAACAATGGAACCGTTGCGGAGCTTTCGACGTTCGGCACCAGCCAGGCTCCCGGCGGAAAAAAAGCCGGTTCGTTTAAGAATTCGTCGGAAGTGATGCTCTTCCTCTGCAAAGCACTGGCCCGCGTTCCCGATAATCAAAGTCATTTTTCTCGCGGGGTCCGGTACGTGACCGATCTGGGACACCGGCATTGGTATGATTCCGGCGTGAACGGACTCCGGGGGCAGTTCCAGCACAGCGGAGGCAGCAACTACGGCTTCACCGACGGGCATGTCGGTTTCCTGCGGCCGGGCAACGAATTGGGAAATGTCCACACTCCGGCCCGGAACCACTGGATCATCCAGAAATAATGAACCATACAATCCTTAAAACAAATGAGACGGTAAGTTTATGAACTGCTTTTTTAAAATCGCCGCCCTGTGCACTTTGCTGGGAGCTGTTCAGGCTTTCGCCGGCGAGGAAGAAATTGTCCGCCCCTTTATCGAAGCACGGGAAAAAGTTCGCGCTCAGCAGAATATGCTGAAAAAAGAAGAAACCCGGGCTCCCGGCTCCGGGGATGTGCAGGAAGCCGGAAAGCGTATCGCGTCGCCCAACGCCGTCTATCCGCTTATTTTTTCTGAAAAGAAGAGAATGAACGGCTCTCTGGATGACTGGAGCGACATTCCGTTTTCGGGAGAGCTGATGTTTCAGGGAGATCCGTCCGTCGCCGATCCGGCGTGGGGGGCCTCTTTTAAAGCGGCGGTTTCCGAAGACACTCTTTATCTTCTGCTTACGGCGCGCGACCCGAAACTGCACTTCGGGATCAAGCCGGCCTACAACAGCGACTGCTTCGAGCTCTTTTTCGACCCGTTTTTCCATTGCGGGCGAATGGATGACGGAACCGCCCAGATCTTCATTACGGCAACCGGTGAGGAAGGTGCGCGGCCCGAAGCATCCGGCAAGTATCCCGTCAAAGTAATTCCGGTTCCCTTTGAAGGAGGATGGGCGGCGGAAGCGGCAATCCCGCTCGACAACGATTACTTCAAGATGTCCCCGTATGACGGGCTGGCATTCGGATTCAACGTAAGCTACAACAGCAACGACGAAGGAAAAGTGCGGACCCGGAAACTGACCTGGAGCGGAATCGACCGCAACGACGAATCCTGGATGGACGCCTCTCTTTACGGTGCGATGCGGGTCGTTCGTGCCGGCTCCTCCGCAATCCGCCCGGTGCGCCCCGGTTCCGCGATCGAGGAGAACCGGAAACGTCGCCGGGCCGGCGAAACCCTTGCCGATCCTTCGGTCATCCGGACCGTGAAGCCGAATCCGGCGGTGGTGCGCGGATTCATGTCGGGCGGTCTGCGCGGCGGGCAATCGTTCCGGGATATGGCGAACGACTGGAATGCCAATGCCGTGCGGCTGCAGCTCTGGAGCGTCGGTCCGAAACCGACCTGGACGGAAGAGAATTATCCCGTTTTTCTCGACCGCCTGGAAACGGCGGTCAGGCAGGCGCGCGATGCCGGGCTGAAAGTGATTCCGGTCGCGTTTGAGGTTCCCTGCGAACTGAACGGCAAAGAGATGTGGGAAGTTCCCGGAGTGGAAGAAGCTTTCATCCGTTACTGGACAGGCATTGTCGAACGGCTGGCACCTTACCGTGACGCCTTGTGGGGATATGATCTTTTCAATGAACCCCTGGCCCGGGCGCAGCTGCCTTACGCCCCGGTCGAATGGCGTCAAATGGCGGTCAACATCACAAAAGCAATCCGCAGACTCGATCCTGACACCTGGATTATTTATGAAGTCGGCCCCGGAGGCGGCTGGCGCGGGTTCGAAGACCTTGTTCCGCTGCCGGACCCCAAAGTGATCTACAGCTTTCACTTTTATGAGCCGGGCGCATTCACCCACCAGGGAATCGCCGCGACACTGCTGCAGGACCCGGGGCTGCTTGCCAAGGCGCAGGAGACGACCGGAGTCGTCTATCCCGGCTTCATCGGCGGCCGTTACCGCGACCGGAAAGAGATGGAAGAATCGCTTCAGCCGGTCATCGACTTCCAGAAGAAATACGGCGCGCCCATTTTCGTCGGCGAATTCAGCGTCATCGCCTGGGCGCCCGTCGCCTCCGCGGTGCAATACCTGAAAGACTTGACCGGCATCTTCCAAAAATATGGATGGAGCTGGACCTACCACGCATTCCGGGAATACCAGGGGTGGAGCCTTGAACATGAAGACGGCGTTCTGGTCAAGGACGCCAATCTGAAAATGGTCGGCATGAGCAAGCGCGGCGAGGTCATTCTGGAGGCGCTGAAGGCGAATTCCAAAGAATTGGAAGAAGAAGAGGAAGAGGAGGAGGAGGAACCGGCGGCGGAAGTCGATTTTTCCCGGGAGAATATGAAAACCTGGAGCTCCACCCGCGGAGCAGTGTTCAAAACCGAAAATGATGCGGTTGTCATCGACGGTACCGACTGGGATTCCAAAATCAACCGGAACATCAGGCTCAAGAGCAGTCAGCGCTACCGGATCGAAGGCGTGGGACGCGGCAAGACGATGGTGCGCCTGCAGATCGGCTGGGGAAAAGCGTTCTGTGAACTGAATCTCTCCGGAAATGAGTTTCGCAGGGGAATTACGGAATTTACCACTCCGGCGGGAGACGGCCGCTATAATCTGGCGATACAGGTGAACGCGCCCGAAGGGCGGGCGGAGGTGAAAACCCTCCGATTCATTCCTGTTTCGGAAGAAAAAACCATACTTGACCCCGTGAAACTCCGCGCCAGCCGCCCGAATCCCGAAATCGTCCGCGGCTTCATGGTTGCGCCGGAGTTTTCGAAGGAGACGGCCCGCGACCTCCGTTCCTGGGGAGCCGATGTAATCCGGCTCCAGATCTTTCCGCTCTCTTTCGCCCGGCAGCGCAATCAGGAGTGGCGGGAGGCGATGCCCGCCTTTCTGGACGATGTCGAAGAAAAAGTGAAAATCGCCCGCGATCATCGGCTGAAGGTCGTAATCGACCTGCACCATCCTCCGATGCCCGGTGTCCGGGCCGATGATACCGAGATGTGGGAACATCCCGATCTGGAAAAGAATTTCACTGCTTTCTGGCGCGCAGTCGCAACCCGCCTGAAGCCTTACGGCGATGTCATCTGGGGATACGACCTGCTGAATGAACCGCTCGACCGCAATCAGCTGCCCCACGCTCCGCGCGAGTGGAGGCCGCTGGCGGTCAAGATTCTCAAGGCGATCCGCGAAATCGATCCCGATGTCTGGATCATCTACGAGCCCGGCCCCGGAGGCGGCACGGCAGGCTTGCGCAATCTCCGGCCCCTGCCGGATTATAAGGTGATTTACAGCACGCACTTCTATGATCCGGGCGCATTCACTCATCAGGGGATTCACAATATCGCAGGAACCGACCGGCTGAAAGTGGAGGAAAAAATCAACGTCCGCTATCCCGGCGTAATCGACGGGGTTTACTACGATAAGGGAAAACTTGCGGAAAGTTTGAAAATCATCGACGATTTTCAGGCGCGGTATCCCGTTCCCTGGTTCATCGGAGAATTCAGCGTGGTCCGGTGGGCTCCGGCGGGTTCCGGAGAACAGTTCCTCCGGGATGCGCTTGAACTTTTTGAAGAGCGGAAATGGTCGTGGACCTATCACGCTTTCCGCGAACATCACTGCTGGAGCCTTGAACATGACGGGCAGTTCTGGCGGGAGGGGATGCCGAGCCCCAAACCGGTCGGAGACACACCGCGCGGACAAGTAGTTCGAAATTTTCTCACGAAATAATAAATAAGGTTGCCTGAAATGAAACAGATCTCTTACGTTTTAAAGGAAGACGTCCCGCTCGCCGCCGAAACCGAAATTCTGGTGATCGGAGCCGGTCCCGGCGGACTTTGCGCCGCGGTTACCGCCGCGCGCCGGGGCAGACAGGTTGCTCTGGCGGAACATTACGGTTCACCGGGCGGAATGGCCAATGTCGGCGAAATCTCTCCCTTCATGCCGAATCATTGCAGCGGAGAGTGCCTCGACCGCCCGCTTTATCCGGAGTGGCTTAACCGGATGCGCTCCTACCGTTCCCTGCCCGCAATCGCCAACCGGCATTCCGAATGGGACGGCAGGACGGTTTCGCGTTATGGCGCAATGCTGGCGGCGGAAGACATGCTGCTGGAAGCCGGAGTGAAGCTCCATTATCACCATACGTTCTTCGACCTCCGAAAAGAGGACGGCAGCATTACCGATGTCATTTTTCACGGCAAGTCCGGCCTTCGCGCCATCCGGGCGAAAATCGTTATCGACGCGACCGGAGACGGGGATGTCGCGGCCAGAGCCGGGTGCCGTTTTGAATTCGGCAACAGCGAAGGGTATTGCCAGCCGATGACGCTTTGTTTCAAATTGTGCAATGTCGATAAGAACAGAATGCCGCCGCGGCAGGAGATTACCGCCCTGTACCTGAAGGCGAAAGAAGCCGGCCGTATCGATTGTCCCCGCGAAGACGTCCTCTGGTTTGACGATTTCGACAGTGACGTCATTCATTTCAACACCACCCGCGTAGTGAAACACAATCCGCTGGATGCGGAAGATCTGTCTGATGCGGAAATAATCGCGCGCCGCCAGCTGCGCGCATTCCTGAAATTTCTGCGTGAGGAAGTACCCGGATTCGAGCGCGCGGAACTTCATTCCGTCGCCGCCCGGATCGGAGTCAGGGAATCGCGCCGGATTCTCGGCAAAGCTTTTATCGGAATCAGGGAGTTTGAAACACGTGCAAAATTTCCCGATGGCATTGCGCGCGTAAATTATCCGATCGATATTCACAACCCGAGCGGCAGCGGAACCGATCTCCGTCATCTTTCGGAAGATGAATATTATGAGATCCCTTACGGCTGCATCGTTCCGCCGGGAGTGTCCAACCTGCTGATTGCCGGACGCGGGATTTCCGTCGACCACGCACTGCACAGCAGCATGCGGGTCATGCCCCCCGTCTGTTCGATCGGGCAAGCGGCTGGAATGGCGGCGGCAATGGCCGTCGAAAAGCAGTGCCGGCCGGAAGAGCTCAATGGCGCGGAATTGCGCGCCGAATTAAAAGAGTTCGGGGCCAACCTTTAAGCTCGATCCGCAGATATTGCAGAAAATCTCCGGGTTGCGCCGGATCTGTCTTCCGGCCGCATCCCGGTTCCGGCTGCACCGGCAACTGCCGGAAAAGAGGTTGCCGGCATCAGCTTATCGACCGCACCTGAGCGGGAATTCACCGCTGCTCCGATTCTGTGTGCCGGCTCCCGGCAGCGCCCGCTTTGCAGGCGGTCGCAGAAAACGGCAATCAATCATACCGGAAGCCCGGGGATTTCCCTCCTTGAATAAACGCTTAATTGCGGATCAATTCATAGGCGAACGCGACTTCACCGGACGGCATGAATACCTTTGCAGGAAATGAGACCATGCCGTTTTCCTGCTGCCGCACCGGAATCTCCGCCATTCTTCTGCCCGAGAGATCCACGGCGAAGAGTCTGGTATCCTTGCCGGGAGGCAGCGTCAGGGAAATCTGCGCTTCACCGCAGGCCGCCAGCATCGGCAAACGCCCCCAGGCATCGAGCGTGACCCGGTTGCCGTCTCCGAACCGGGTGCCGTCCGGCAATGCATCAGTCAGGTGTAAAATCAGAATTCGTTCAGACTCCGTCAATTGTCTGCCGTCAGCGGCGATTGCGGCAAATACGGCGCGGCCGATCCGGTTGTCAACTTGCAGGATTCCGGCTTTGTCCCTATTTCCGGGCGGCAGAATCAGCGCGCAGCAGGCCGGGGAGACGGCACGGACGATTCCTTTTTCCGGAGCAAGCGTCAGTTGGCCGGCCTGATCCTGATAGAACTCGTTCTTCCGGTACTGGCCGGGCCGGAGCAACTTCGCCCGGAGGATTTCATCCAGAAGTTTCTCACCGGCGCGAAAACACGGCAGGCTGCATTCCGCTCCGGCACCGGGCGTCAGTTCGATCGCGGCGGCGCTTCCGCCGGGGAGCGTCGCACCGTCGTCGAGAAATGCATTGCCGACCTGCGCCATCAATCCCAGCCGGTTGATCTGAGCGCAATCCGCATCGCGCAATGTAAAGCGTTCCTGACTCCGGCGGACGATGACGAACTTCTGTTTTGCCGATTCGACCCCTCCTTCGCAGAAAAGCGCGCGAGCGATTCGAAGCGAAAGTTCCTTCATCGGGTCAAGCGTACTGTCAAAATGAAATCCGCGCGTTTTGCCGAGGTCGGTTTTTACCGTCAGATGTGCATACTGGAACAATCCGTCCCAGTCCTGCAATGCAGCGTAACCGCCGGTAAGCACGCCGCCTTCCGCCCGGTGCATATTGGGCCCGGCATAATCAAACTCCGTCACCATGAATGGTTTGCCGTAGATTCTGGAGCTGAAGAGCACACCGGGCGCCGCACCATGATGACGAATGGAGGAGAGGTTGTGGTGCTTTGCGGGAAATTTCCACCATCCCCCCTGAAATGACGGGTGATCCCAATAAAAATGATTTTCGACAAAATCGTATTGACTGCGCATCGCGGTCAGAAGCGGGGAACTTAAAAAATTCTGATCCGAGAACATGCGCTCCACCCCGTTGTCGCGCAGGAACTGCTTCATTTCCGCATATCTTGCGCCATAAATTTCCTGTAGAAACTGTGCAAAAAGGGGATCGTCCGCAACTGGTTTTGCCGATTGCCGGCCATGCCGTTTCTTCCACTCTTCAAATTTCCGGAGGTAGATCGCCTCCACCTCCGGCATGCGGTTGTAATAACGAGTCAGGGAACTTTCATTGACCAGCGACAGGGAAATCAGAGCCGGTTCATCTTTAAGGGCGTAACCGGTATAAGGATTGACATGATTTAACCAGTTCAAGCTGAATTTCTTCCAATTTTCCAGAACCGAATCGAGCACAAACAGCAGAGGTTTGAAATTTTCCTGCCAGAGTTTTTTACCGGGAAACTCCGGAATTTCTCCGGCTTCAAGCTCCCGGGAGACATAGAGGTCCGAAAGGATGTAGATGCCGCGTTGTTTCAGGCAATAAATCAGATAATCAAGTTTATCCACACCTGTCCTAACAATTTTCAAAATGGCGTAATTTTCTGATTACGCCCCCTCATTTTCATCTATTTCACACCAATTCTCAAAAGTAGCCCCCCTTTGTTGTAAATCAGCTGTCCTAAAAAGCGA
>NZ_VUNS01000054.1 GCF_009695545.1 Victivallis lenta
TCGATGAATAACGAAAGTTGACGGAAGCCGAGACAAAAATCAGAACAGAAAACGCCGGAAAATCCGGCAAAAAACAACGTTTGAATCCGCATGAAAAACACATGGACAAAATTTCACGGATTCAGGAGTTATTAAGAGAAGGCCTATGAAGGAGAAGAAACATGAAAAGGGAACGGAAGACTTTTACACTCATCGAGCTCCTCGTTGTTATCGCGATCATCACGATTCTTGCTGCAATGTTGCTACCTGCGCTCAACAAAGCTCGTTTGAGAGCAAAAATCATCAGTTGT
Organism: Victivallis lenta; assembly: GCF_009695545.1. NCBI lineage: Bacteria > Pseudomonadati > Lentisphaerota > Lentisphaeria > Victivallales > Victivallaceae > Victivallis > Victivallis lenta. The sequence continues at coordinate 291 of NZ_VUNS01000054.1, forward strand.
ACAAATAATCTGAAATCCATTGGCTCTGGAATTTCTTTCTACAATGCGGACAACGATGATTTCATGCCGCCACATCAAAAACGTTGGGGGTGGAGTATTTTTGTTGGAAACACCATGGGGCTATTGCCGAAAAACGACAAGGCACCTTTTGAGGTAATTGCTAATTTTGACTATGCACCTAAAAATAATCTTTTTTGTTGTCCGATTGCAATTGATGTCGGTGGTATAACTTCCAGTGGAGGGGCAACCTCTCCAAATGGAACAACGAATTATGCTCCCATCGGTGAGAACACAGGTCAGCTTGGTAAACGCGGAAAAGGAGGTTGGGGATATATGGAACATGGCGGTCTTCAAGATCTGATGATTCCCAAGAAAATAAGTATGATCCGAGGTGGTACGACCATAATGCTGGAACTGCCGTATGCCGGGGTATGGGGTACGCCAGGAACAGGAGGCTCGGGCTATATACTTGATGCTAACGCGATCACTACAAACAACATGGGAATAGATGGAGGTGGCAGTTCAGGTGGCGGCAGGGAACATCGGAAAAAATTAGGAGTGTCTCATGGAGGAAATTTAAATTATCTGCGCAGCGACATGAGTGTTTACAGCATGAGCCACCATGCCACATGGGACGTAACGGAGTTTAAATTCAAATAAGAAGCAGCAGTTGCCGCTGTTGGTTGGTGTGACCCGATACCAGCGTGAGCTGATAGAAATTTACCGCAAACTCAAGCGGCTGTAGCGGATCGAATTTTTGTCCGTCAATCCGTTTGCGGCCGCCAAATATGCCGCATACGGCAGACAATTTACGTTCATCGCTGAAAATTATGAAACAGAAAATGTTTCCGGCAGGTTCTCCCTCAAAAGTTCCCAGGAACACGCTGGCTTGAAATGGCTGAATCGATATTTCCATCGTTTTTAAAACAAACAAGAAAAAAGAAAAAAGAAAATGAAACGTTTGGGTATGCTTGGTATGCTGGCTGCAATTCTGGCTACAGGTTGTCCTGTATTTGCCATTCCCGGTAATATTCAGGAGTGGAAAGTTGCGACGCTCTTCAATGGTGTAAGCGTCCAGCTCCGGTTGAACCGCACGACTGATCCGGCGATCTACGCAAAAAACAATTTTGCCGGAAACATTCGCGTTCTGAAAGACAAAAAGCCACTAACTGGAGCAAAACTGACTCAGGAATCCGAGCGTGTGCGGATTTATAAATTCGATTCCTGTCCCGAAGTTACGTTCCGGTTTGAAATGGATGCCGACAACTACATCCATTGCGAATTGCTCAACACTGGAGCAACGCCGCTCTCGATCGAAATCGCGCTCAATCTCACCAATATCGGAGCCGACAAACTTTGGTACAATGACAAAAAAATCGGTCTGAATACGCGTGGTCTGGGCGATGTCAAGTCGCTAATGTTCTTCAAAGGCGATGCCAAAAAACAGTTCGAATTCAAAGTCGACGATGGAACGGACGGCCGAATGTATGTCAGTGGCAAATACTTCACGATGACGCTGAATCCCGGAGCTAACGGAAAAATCAGTTTTACTATCGTTCCCGGGTTTTCCCGCTGACGTAGGGAGAAACAAAAGGTAAGAATATGCCTAAAATTCATTTTTTATTGGGAATCTGCGGATTGATCTCCATTGCCGCCGGAGCCGCAGATTATGAGGCCTATGCGCCGCCCTTCAACTCCGGTAAAGCAGTCCGGAAAAGCGTTAGTAAGCTGGAAAAAGGTAAGGTCGTAGCAACTTTCAAAGGCAGTGCGGTAGCTCTCCGTTGTTTTATCAGCGGCGCACCAACTTTCTTCTCGGCTGACGGGAAAATCCGTTTCGGCGGAATCGTGTTGCAGTACAACCGCAAGGCGGTCAATGGAATCCGGCCGGAAGGTGTCGATAACGATGAGTTCACCTATACGTATACCGATACTCCCGGCATTTCACAGAACTTCAAACTGCAAAACGATGGCAAAGTTCTTTCGACACTTAAAGCGCCTTCGGCCACAGCCATGAGCAGCTGTCGGTATGAGATGGCACTGCGGTATGAACTTTGCAGCGGAACCAAGGTACAGTTTGATGACCAGACATTCCTGTTGCCGCCATTCAAAGAGGGCGCAAATTTTTCCAAAAAACTTTTTAACGGTAACTGCAAAACGATTACGTTCAATCCAGATGAACCAAAGCGGCAGTTCTCAATCACGTTCCTTGAACCGGCGCGTGTTTCCGCCACGAATTCCGGCGGTAACTATTCGCTGTGGATCACCGTTGTCCCGACGGGCAAGACAGATACGTTCCGGTATGAACTGAATCCGGGCATGGTCACTGTTGCAGATGAAACAGCCGATACGGCTTCCGACCGTTATCTCACCAAAGTGGGAAAATATGATTTCTGGCGCGAAGACCGTCTGCGTCTGCCCGATCGCGCAGGACGGCGCAATTTGCTTTCCAACAGCTCTTTTGAACTGGGATTCCAGAACTGGTGGTTTGAAAACGCTGCCGGTGACGTGAGCCGTGAAGTCTGGGAGACCAAGCCCGTCGGCATCGATAAAAATGAGGCCTTTGCCGGCACGAATTCGCTCCGCATCCTTTCCGATCAGCGGCGGGCAGGGCTCCGTCAGATCATTTCCGCCCATGCGGTCCTCCTCGAACCCGGTATATATACGGTCAGTTTTTACGCAAAGACCGACCACCCCGGTAAACAGACGATCGAACTCAACAACCGCATGATGGCGCCGGGCAAAAACATCTGGCAGAGTGACACCATCAATATCGCCGCTTTTAAGCCGACTGCCGAGTGGAAACGTTATGAACGCACCATCGACATCAAAGTCACACAGCCGCACTATTTTTCACTCTCCGCAAAATCCAACGAACCAGCGGTCTGTCATATCGATGCCATTCAGCTTGAACGCGGAAACAAGGCCACAGCTTATGAACCGGCTCCAGTCGAAGGCAAACTTCTCACCTCTACACCGGATAACTTCCTTGAACCAGGACAGAGTGTCAATGCCCAGCTTGAGATCACAACCGCCCTGCCCGATGTCAAAGGCGAAGTTAAAACAACTGTTCGCGATTTTTTCGGTAAGGTCATTCATTCCGAAAAGCATGCTTTCGTCACGGATTCTAATGCAAAAGGTATCGTCAAACTCGATTTTGAAAAAACGCCGGTCGGCATTTTCACTGTTGAAAACAACTATACGATTGATGGGAAAGAACGTTACGAATTCACCCGTTTCGCAGTGATGCACTCTTTGGATAACACACACAAACACAAGAATTTGTTTGCGAATGCCTACATCGATCCCTACAGTCCGGTGCAATATTATCCGGAAGTGTTGGAGCGGTTGCGCAAAATCGGTATTGGGTCGCGCGGAGCCTATGCCAACACGGAAAAACTGGTTGCCGAAGAAGCTGCAAAATACGGCATTGATTCCCTCGCTGTAATGGCTCTGCGTCCAGACCGCGCGCTGGTCAAAGATATGAAAAAACCATGTGTTGGATTCACCGTGCTGCCGAACATCGTCTGGTATCAGTCGCTGGCCTCCGGCTTCCGCCGCGAGGATTATGCAACGATTACTCTGCCGGCTCCGTCCCCGGAAGCACTCAAGGCTCTGGAGGATGCCACTGCCCGCAAAAGCAGAGAACAGCCATGGATCAAAGTCTGGGGCAGCATCAACGAAGCCGAGGGGCACATGCCGGAATTTGCCAACAGCCGTTATGCGACTGAAGAACATTACAAGCAGTATGTCGAAGTCGAATTGGCTTCGGCTCGCGGCCTGAAACGGGGCAACCCCAACGCACTGATCGGCAACAGTTCGACCTCGCGTTTGGGCGATGATCGCTGTGAAACGATCGATAAACTGCTCACCACGATTGGTGACCGTTTCCGTTACGACTGCTTCATTTTCCATATCTATCGAGAAGCACCGGAATATCCGGATCTCGATACCGATTATCAGAAGATGTTCAAAGTACTCGAAAAACACGGCTACAAAAATGAACCGGTATTCAGTCCCGAAGGAATGCACTGGAAACCCTACAAGATGCCGGGTCTCTTTCCGGTGAGCTGGGTTGCAACGACCTGGGGACCGCTGACCTATGATATGGGCCATCAGGAACGTCTCAGTGCCGCATGGCGTGCTCGCACTTGGCTGGTCGGGCTCAAAAATGCCGACCGGATCAAGCAGATGAATTCCAGCACCAACTTCTGGAGCTTTGAACTGGATTGCGAACTCACCCCGTTCGCCAACCAGAAAATCTCCAATACCCTCGGTCGTCTGCTGGGCGATGCAGATTTCGTCAAGGAGATCAAGTTTTCCGCCAAAACTCGCTGTTATGTATTCAAAGATGCCCGGAATCGTCCAGTGACTGCGCTCTGGAGCTGTGATCGTGAAGTGGATAACGGCAAACTTCCGGGACCGACGTTGAATTTTATCGGCGAACTTGATGCGGAACTCTTCGATCTTATGGAAGTCAAGTATGATTTTGAAAAATCACTGCGTCTTTCTCCGTTCCCGGTATTTCTGCGCGGCAAGGCCGGTTCAACTGATGAAATGATTTCCGCACTGGAAAATGCATCGCTCGTCATCGACGGCGAATGTGCCGCCGCCCTTGGTATCGAACTCAAACCGCCGTTTCAATGGGCGCTCACACTGGATAATCGCAGCAAGGAAAATTTCGCCGGTGATGTGACACTCAATGGGAAAAAGATGTCGGTGCAGCTGCCTCCGGCCCGGCAGAAAACCCTGACAGCTGATCTTCCGGCAGAAATTTCCGCCAGACAGCTCAGCGTTGAATCGCTCCGCGGAGAAATCCGGCAAACCCGGCCTCGCGCGGAAAAAATACTCATCAATCAGACGCTGGGCGCTGTATTGGCTAAAAAAGCCGCTTTCACAGCTGGCGGCGCAGTCGACTGGTCGAAAGTGCCCGCCTTGCCCATCAATCAGCGTTCCGGACACGGCAGCGAAAATTACAGCGCCACTTTGAAACTGGCGTGGGCAGAAAACATGTTCTACATGTTGGTCGATGTGAAAGATCCCAAACATGTAGTCAATCCTTATCTGCACACGGTCGACGGCTGGCGCAATGACTCGCTTCAGCTCTTTTTCGATACGTTCGCTGATGGGCACAATCTTGCTGGCGACAAAATGGCCCTTGATGATTGGGCGTATGGTATTTACCTTGAGTCGGGAACGCTGAGACCGGTCATCTACCGCCACGGCGTTCCAGATGAACAGCTGACGGAGGGATTCAACGCTCCCCGGCCTGACACCATTGCCGGAAACGAGGTCAAGTGTGTCTTTACCAAGACCGGAATCGGTTACCGTTATGAACTAACATTCGCGCTTAAAGCGTTGTTGCCGTTTCAGGCCACTGCCGGAAAAATGATGGGAATCGGCGTACTGTTGAACAATCAGGATTCAACAGAAGCAATGCCGCAGAACCGACTTTTCTGGAGTATCGATAATGAACTTCCGAACAATCGTCCGGATACTTGGCCGATTGTCATTCTGGCAGAGTAAAGATACCATGTATAGGTGGCAAGCAATTGTCGGAGTAGAAAAGAACTCCTTTGTCAAGTAACTTTGAATAACCCAACCTTCCAAAGTACAGAAAAAGGAGTTCAAAAAATGCAAAGAAAAGGTAACACGATCAAGCGCGATAGTCAAGTCGTAAATCAGATAAGTGTCGGCATTGATATGGGAGGCAGTCTGTGGGCGACGGCCGTTCAAGACTGGGGAGCAGGAAAAATGAGCTATTACGGTCTGAAAGACAAGGATAATCAGAGCAAAGAAGAGCGTGCGTTTGAACTGGTTTCGAAATTGCTTCAGAGCGGCAAACGTGTAGATGTCTTCTACTACGAAGCGGGGCGCTATGGATACTGGCCGGCTCGTAAACTGATCGCTCTTGGGGCCATCGTTCATATCCTCCCGATCAACAAACTGAAAGTGGTGATGAGTGGCAAGACGATCAAAACGGATAAACTTGATGCGAAATTCCTTGGAGGTTTGCATCCGTCCGATCATGTTCCGAGTGTTTACATTCCGACGTTGAAGGAGGAAGGGCGCCGGGATGCGGAACGGGAATGGACTAGTATCAAAACGTCAATAGAGCGTGTAAACTCTCAGATGATCGCCTTGATCGAACGAACTCCGTTACCGGGTTTTAAATCTCATCAAACTTCAATCGAATGGCGGAAAGCGGTTTCAAGATGGTCGAAACTGCCGGAATGGAAGGAATGCCCCGAACTGTTGTTGCTTCGCTTTCCCAATCTGATTGCCGAACTGGAATTGTTCGAAAAAGAATTGGTCAGTTGGAAACAAATTATTCGGAAATTTCAGGAACGTGATGAAGAAACAGCCCAAACAAATAACAATGAGGATTCTACCTCTGCAACAGTCAGGAAACTGCAACAGTTCAAAGGTGTCGGTGATCGCTTATCCCGCCATTTGCCTTGGGAGATCGGAGACTTTCGCCGATTTGGTTCCGGGAAACGATTTGCTGCGTTTTTCGGCTTGACACCATGCCCATATTCCAGCGGGACAATGAGACGTGATCAGGGGATCAGCAAGACCGGTCGAAAGAGTCTGCGAAAGATGGCCGTTGAATGCGCCTGGCTATGGTATCGCTGGCAGAAGGATAGTTGGCTGGTGAAAAAATGGGCGGATCGCCTGGAACAAAAAGGGCGCATTCGGAGAACTGCAATTGTCGCTCTCGCTCGTCAGTTGATGGTTGCTTTGTGGCGATATGTGGTAAAAGGTGAAGCCATAGAGGGAGCTATTATAAACAAACCAATTGAAGTATAAGCATATGGTGAATCGACTCGTTCTTTTTCCTGAGTATCGAATGATGCCGATCAAAAGGTTGAGAAATTCACCACCACTTTAAGGAGAGTAAGAAAAGAGATTTTTGAACATAGAGGCTGTTCGACAAACTTCCTGGTTGCGGATGACATCCGACACCTTAAGATGGAGACCTCGAATTCACACGTTTTTCGCATGTGGCATATTATCGGCGGATGTCTGGAACGTCTGCGGTCGATAGAAGGTTGGGAACGCTGGTTTACCCGCTGCCGGTGTGAAATGCAAAAGAGTTTCTTGAACTGACAGAATCAATAACAATCAAACAGGAAAAGTTGATAGCAGTCAACAACCTATGGATACATGGGTAAGGGAATATCTGCTCTGAAAGTAAAATTTTTCATAGAAAAACGAGAAAAGTTACGAAAAAGACTTGACAAAACCTAACATAGAAGAACAACAAAAAATGAACACTTTTTATCAGGCGGCTCTTGAAATCGCCGATAAAAAACTTTTCCGGGATGAGAAGCCGACACATCTGGCCTCTCCCCGACTCGGAACCGGCGGTGGTTTTATGGATATTTTCTTGTGGGATACAGCCTTCTCCTCGATGTGGGCCCGTTATCACGTTGACCGCTTTCCGGTTGCGGCAAGCTTAGACAATTTCTACCGCTGTCAGACGCCAGAAGGATTTATCAGCCGGCAGATCCGGCCGGATGGTGTCAGCAAATGGTCGCCCGATTCCGTGACGGGGTTCGCCCCGCCACTTCTGGCATGGGCAGAACTGGAACTTGCCCCCTATGTACCCGGACGTCTGGAAAAAGTATTTGAACCCCTGCTACGTCAACATAAGTTCAATTTTGCCCGGTTCCGGCGTGAGGATGGTCTCTTTTTCGCCGACGGCTGGGGATGCGGCATGGATAACCTCCCACGCTGGGACGACCGGTCGGAAGTGATTCCTGATGGAGGGATCCCGTTTCAGCGCAATGCGATCACTGATTCCACGAAGACCGGAGATAAATTATTTGAGTGGCTGAATGCGCAAACCGAGGTTCCTTTCTATTGGAATAAACAGCTCGGCTGGTGCGACACCACTTGCGAAATGGCATTCAACGCCCTCAACCTGGCGGAGATCGCCCGGCGCATCGGGCGTACCGCAGAAGAGGCCGAGCTGACGGCACAACACGCTGAACTCGCTGAATTGGTAAATGCATTGTGTTTCAATGAAACAACCAACTTCTACTCAGACCATCTCAATGGGCGCGTACTAAATCGTCGTACGATCTGCGGATTCTGGCCGTTACTCAGTCAGGTGGCCACACCGGAGCGGGCTGCAAAAATCATCGATACTCTTCATGATCCTAAGGCATTCGGGTGTCCTTACGGTATTCCGACTCTGGCAGCTGACGATCCAGAATTCCAGCCAGAAGGCGGCTATGCCCTCGGCCCGGCATGGGCACACACCAATTATATGGTGTTGAAGGGGATGCAAAAATATGGGTATGATGCTTTTGCGCGTAAAGTTGCATTTCGTCTCTATACCGCTGCAAAAAAACTTTGGGAAAAAACAGGAACAATTTGGGAAAACTATTCTCCTGTGCAATGCGATCAACAGGTAAGTCGGGCATATCCAGACTTTTGCGGGTGGTCGGCTTTGATCCCGATCACCTTTTATCGAGAGTTTATATGTTAAATATAGTAATTTGTAGAAACTTATAATGAAAAAGCTAAAATCTCAGATATGGATGCGTCCTTATGGATGGGGCGTAGAACCTCCTTATTTTGCCGTTTTTCGAAATATTTTCGAAGTTGCGGAGCCTGTTGTATTGCGTTTTTCATACAGTGCGGACGAGCGGTCGACTCTTTTTTGCGATGGCGAAGCGATTGCCGACGGACCGCCACGCGGTACACCGGAACGCTGGTTTACGGCAACTGTGGAACTTCCGCTTGCGCCGGGGAAACATGTCCTTACCGCCCGGCTTTTCGCATTCGGCTATGCCTTGACTGCTTATGGCCAGATGTCGGTCAACCCGGGGCTATTCGTTCAAGATGAAAGTGGCGTACTTTCTCACGACTGGGAGTATCAGCTTTGCATGGGGTGCAGTTTTGCGAACAGCAAGACCGATTGGGGCAGTTATGCGCACATTCTGACTGACGAGGCATTCAACTGGAAAGCGGTCGAGGGCGAAGGCGGAGAGTGGCAAAAGCCCGAATATGTCAATGATCAGCGGCCATTGGAATCCACACCGCTGCCGCCGATGCGATGCGAGGAGATTCACAATTACCGTCAATGCGGACCGTTTTTCTGTTTTGACGATTATGTCTGCGTCTATGGAGACTACATCTTTTCCGGCACGGGCGAGGTCCGGCTCCGCTGGGCGGAGCCGGGATATGATGCTCCGACGCCGC
>NZ_VUNS01000055.1 GCF_009695545.1 Victivallis lenta
TTGACGAAACAGACTTATCGAGGTATTTTTCATTACGGAGCCCTCCTTTGGGGTTAGGCAACCGTAATATACTGTTACGGACAAAGTTTGGCTCCGCCTTTTTGGCTAATTGTTAGGACACGTCTGAGTTTCCTTTGGAATGTCGAGCTCCTTTGAGATCATTGCCTCTAGAAGATAACTCATTTCGTACGATAGATAGGCGCTCTCAGCCCCACTTAATTCGATATCTTTATCTCGATGGCCAATCGCATCTCTATGTTGTGTCATTTTGTGGGCAATAATCAGGAGATCTTGAGCATTATTTAATTGCAGAAGTTTCCGGCATTTAAATAGGCTATAAAATACTCGTTCTTTCAGTGTTATGTCCCTGGTGTTTTTTTCAGGCACTTTGCCTTGAAGCTTCAACATGAAATTTCGAAGCCTTTTCAAAAAAATAGGTTTTTTTGAGTATAGTTTTCTATGCAATCCCTCGAAAGAGAAAATCAAAAAAGCTAAGGTTGTTTCTGAGATAAATTTTTGGTTATGAAACGAAGTTAACTGACTAACAGAATCGGAAATAATATTTTGTTTTGAAAACCATTTTGCCGTCAAAGAAGGCAAATCAGGTATATCCGCTCGTGGCAAAAACATTTGTATTCCAGATAAAACCTTTCCGCTGAAAGCTTCATACTCCCAATATGGAAAATATTTTCCACAAATGGCTTGTTCCCCTAGCGCTTTTTCATGCTCAGAAGCATTTTCTGATGGCTTTATTGTTTCATAACGACAAGTAATATCGTAAGGGAAAACATCTTTCCCTATAAGAAATGAGAAGAGAGCATGCATTGTTAGAAAATAATATTCGATATTATTCTGATCTTCTGTATTGTAATAAGGAAGCCGACCTTCTTTGACTGATACTTTTATGAAAACATTATGATAAAGATGAAAAGCTTCCAGCATATTTCCCTGAACGGACAAAGCATAATTGAGCGTAATACTTACTTTTTCATCTTCGTATAAATTTACTGATGGAAATTCGGAGTACGAAACGCCTGAAATTCTCTTTGCAGATGAGTCAAACTCTGGCGTGAGGCATATTCTTCCCTCCCATTCTTCGAGATGACTCAACTGAAAACGTAAAGACTCCAATAAAATATCGGATTTATGTAATCCTTCGTTCGAATCACTTTCCCAATATTCGTAAAATGAATACTGATGCTGACTGAATACGCCAAAAGTAAAAGACGTTTTTTCCCTGCGAGCATTAAAGATTGAGATAAACTTTCCTGTGGGCGATTTCCCCAAAAACGAATCCAGTGTCTCTTTAGAAGTTAGAAGATTTTTGGGACCTCCAATAAATTCTAAAAAACCACCTTTCAACGGATCATATGTCAAAGTGCCGGAAAAGACATTTTCAGGTTCGTCAATATATCGCCATTCTCCTGAAAATTTATTTTCCTGTAAATACTTCTTGAACTGCTCTAAACCCATTTATCATGACTCCTGGATACGGCCAATATGCGAGTTTTTGCCTCGGCTTCAAAATCATACGGCGTTCCTGATTGTCCAGCTTCTTTCCATAATTCTACCGCATAAAGGCGCATGTATTTTTCAAGAATTTTTCTCTTTTCTATTTCTACAGTAGAAATTCCCCGGAGCCCTAATTGCTTGATTTGAGCCGATGATGATGCGGACGACGGATTGCAACACAATTGCTTATAAACTCCGGCATAAGAACCTCCGGCATTTAAGAATAGAAGCTGAAAAGTACATAAAATCATAAGGAAAACATGTTTTAAAATTTCGTCACAGTCTTGAGAATTCAAAAAAGCCCTAATTTTATTCAACTTTTCTTCTCTGGACTTCTTGGCCGCATGCTGATATTGTGTATAAAGTATAAGTTGGATAATATCATGAACAGTTAACGGTTCCGGATATTTTTCAAAAAGAGGTTCAATAAATATGCCAAAATGCTTTAAAGCGTTCGTTTTTCGAATATCCACATCCTTTAACGCATTAAAGTACTGCAAAGAATCCTCGGCTAATAGTCCTAATGCCGTATTGGGGTGATTTTTAAGAAAATTCGACACATTGGGAAAACTACCAGGTTCATTGGGATCGTTAGAATAGAGTTTTCGAAAGAGCATCGCAAAAGCTTTTAATTCGCTCCTACTATTCTTGAAAATTACACGCACAGCACTAACGCCAGTTAATCCTGGAAATTCGATTTTTGATTGTTCAAGTTCGTCATAGTGTTCTGAGAATATTCGCAAATTCCTCAACTCATCTTCATCTAACTTAATATCAGAAGCACTACCGTTAAAAGCCAAATAACGATCCACATATGCGGGAAAAGGAAACGTAGATACAGAAGGATCAAGCCCGAGAATTTCTTTTACATCCCTTTCGTAAACTTGATTGCCTTTTTCATCTTCAAAATAAAGTACAGGCCCCGCTGTCGCACGAAAACCTCCACTGCCATGATCGGTAAAACCGGCTGTTTCGTGAAAATATTGACGATACGCTCTCAGTTCTCTTGAATGCAGTAAATTTTCAGCTTCGATTTTATATTTCATGCAAAACTGTAAGTCCAACGGAAGGCTATCTAAATCAATTTCCAGCCGTCGGTCTTTCATCCGCTTTTCTGTGCGGTCAATATACCTAATTGCCCAGTAAATAAATTCCATATAATCGGTCATCGGCTGTTTATGTTTTTCTTATCACTTCTGTTCAAAGGGAATATAGCGGGAAGTAAGCAGGTTTTCAAACTTGGGACAGCTGAAAATTCGATTTTATGATTTTCAAAAACAATCAAATATATATTACTGATTTGAAGCTGAGATAAACTTCCAGTCTATTGGCTCAGAGGCAATTGATCACCGTTTGCGGGAAGCGGCAACCGGCATTAACCGTTTTCGTCCATTTGCCGGGAAACAGGTCATTGTATACGGCGCACCAAATTGCTGCACACTTTTACGCAAAGCCCCGCCGCCAGTCCAACTGCGATACTCTGATCGTGCGAATTACGGATGCCGATACACCGACTCCACTCCGGCGAATGCGTTTTATTGATCCGCATGAATCCGAACATCCGCTGACCGTCACGGGCCAGCCCGTACTGTTCATCGAGAATCTGCCAGTTATGCGCCTTGACCACATCGGTAACAGCGTCGATCACCTCGCTGTGAGGAACCGGTTTCCAGCTCGCGGTAGCGGTCGGAGTCGGCACCAGTGCGATTTCGTCGCGCCCGACAAACTTTCCTTCACACATCGTCAATCCCATCATCTCACCTCCACTTCTTCAGATGCCACTGCCCGCAACGATCCCGATACGGGCATTCGCCGCAAGCGAACGATGTTTCATTCGGCAGGAACACGCCTTTGCTGATCGCGTACTGCGCCCGGTTCGCCAACGCCTCGAAGCGCCGGAAGTCATGAAATCCGCGACTGGTGTAGTGGCTCTCACAGCCCGGATTCTTTGTCTTGGTGATGACATCGAACCGAAAGAGTGGAGCCGTGCCGTTCTGTTTCTCATAAGCGTAGCTGAACACGGTCGCCTGAAGATCGCGGTCGGCTTTCCCGGCGGGCCAGCGGCTCGCGGAGGTTTTCCAGTCCACGATACAGGCGTCCCGCCCGTCCTGAACGATGAGGTCGTATTCGCCGATCAGAGGCTTGTCCAAACCGGGAACGTCGATTCTGAACGCCTGGGCGACGCCCTTGATCGTGTAGTAGTCCGACCAGTTCGCCAGAGCCGCATCCAGCATCTTCGTTGCCAGGTCGATCACCGTATCGAAGTTCTCGCCTTCCTTGTAGATCAGGTTCGGCGTCGCCTCGGCTTCGATTTTGAACGCCTCTTCAAACCGGTCAACGATTTCATCACGGGTCAGCGAGCCGCCCATCATGCACTCCCATGCCTGAGCGGTCAAGGCCGCATGAAACGCCTTGCCGAACGGAAAGCAGACCGAAGTTCGTTCGACCTCGGCCTGATCCACGTAGCGGTACATGAATTGCGCCTGACAGATGTTGAGGTACGTATTCAGCGCCGAATACGACCAGTGCGGTTCCTGCCGCAGTTCGTCGATCGTTGCCATTACGCCGCCCTCCATTCATCGATCTGATCCGAACACTGCTGCCGGGTCAGATGCTGGATGTCCGGCACCTGAAAACGCGCCGCGATCTGCTGCGGAGTGATGCCGCGCTGCCGGGCAAGGTCGAGCAAATACGAGAGCTGTTTCGGGCTTGCCGGAGCGTCATTTTGACGTGCTCCTGACCTGCTGCGTTGAGAACCGTTTCGCGGTGCTCCGGCTGCCGGACGACCGCCGTAGTTTGCGGAAGTTGTTCCGTGCAATTCCGCTTCAACGGAGTTTCGTACCAGATCGAACGTTTCATGAATCCGGGTCTGCAACTGATCCGGGCTTAACCCGTCCGGCAGTTCCACTTCGACTGAAGCATGATAGCTCTGGCTGGAATATTCCTCTCCTGCCGGAACCTTCTTACTGTAACTGGCATTGAGTTTCAACATAGTCATTCCTCCATAAAGACGAATAGCCGGGAACTTCTCCACTCCCGGCTATCTGTCCGTTTATATTTGTGTTATTTCGCTAAATCGCCATTCTGATGCGTTCGATGGCGCGCTTTGCCTGAACGAACTCGCGTTCACGCTGCTTCTGCTGAAGCACGGCCTCTTTGACCTTGCGGGCCAGCAGCGCCGATTCGTCGAGCAGCGTTCTGAGCTTGCCGCGCAGGTCCTCGATGGAGTGATTCAGCTCCTCCATCGGATTGACCGGCTCGGCGGCTTCCACGGCTGCGGTTTCAGTGTGTTCGATGCGTTTGATGTTTTCCATTTCGCTTGTCTCCTTTTCGGGTTGATGTTTGGGTAATATGTGAATCGGCATGGCGAGATACCGGCCGCTTCCGCCTTCGGCGATGACCGGTATCCTGCCGTCCGAATGCGCCCGGAACTTCGTATAGCCCTGCTGAAGCATCCGCAGCAGGATATACTTGTTGAGCGCCAGCACTACGCGAGGCAGAGCGCCGATCACCGTTGCCTCCAACCGCAGTTCCATATCCGGGAAATTATTCGGGATCACGGTGATGCCGCCCGGAACCACGTTCAACTCAATGGCGTGAAACGGCTCATGGTCAGGAACCGTTTTCAGGAAGCCGGTCAACTGCGCCGCCTGTTCCGAGGTGAATGCAATCGCATAATTGAGTGCCGACGCTTCGGGAATCACCTTCCGCCACTCCGGATAGCTGCCGGACACTGCTTTGCCGCTCCAGAGAAAACCGCCGACTTCGATCTTGAAAAACTGAATGTCCTTCAGCTTCCAGACCGTCAGCGTTCCGGGAACCTCCGGCTTCGCGGTCAGCAGCGCCAACGGAAACGGCAGCGTGACCGGACTCTTCAACGTCCAGTCCAACGGCAGATGCAAAAGCTGTTTGCCATCCGTTGCGGCGATCCCCTCCGGACAGAGGTGAATCCCGCGCAACTGGTGCCGCGCCTCGTTACGGTTCACGAGCGGAGCCGCTTCGGACAGCAGCGCCGTGAAGTTCTCCGGCAGCGCCGCTGTTTCCGCTTCGGCAGGGGCTGCCTCGGCCTCCGGCCAGTTGATGTTCAGCACGGGCAGAGCGTGCGTAACGATCTTCCGCCGACATTCGAGCTGTGCCGCAAAGCCGTCATTCAGTTCCATGAACGTAACTGTTCCGGCAGGATTCCGGGTGAGTTCCCGGAGCTTGGCGTAATGGACGGCATGCCTGAAGTCGACAGCGCCTTCCGCCGGGATCGTGACGGTAAGGCTCTCGTCCTGTGCGACCGTGCGCAAACTCAACTGCCCGTCGCGCGCTTCGAGCAATACGGCTTGATGCAGTTCGACGGGGGAAGTGCGAGTGATCAATTTCCCCAAAGCACTCAATGCTTCGGCCAACTTTTTTCCGGTAATCTTCATGTTCCATTCCTTCTATAGTGGTTATCGTTTGTTTCTTCTAAAACACAGCCGGACAATCAGGACGACGCCGCTCCCGATCAAAATGCAGAACGCCACCTGAAACGGAAGCCGCAGCGGCGTGACGCAACTTGCGAATGTGTCGGGACTCTCCCGGGCCACCGTCCGCAAGCCGTTCTCCACGCCGTTGCCGACCTTGCCGGCCACAATGACGGTCCCGGCCGCCGCGCCTCCCGCCGCAATGTTCTGCCACGGAGTTTTTCGGACCAGTTCCCGTATCAACGGCAGGCGGGGCCGGGCGCGTCCGGCATAGGTCGGCGGCATCAGTGCCGCCAGAACCAGCAGCAGAACCAACTTCATCGGCGCACCTCCTTCCGGCAGATTTCCCGGCACTCCCCAATTGCCCGGTAAAGGCCGGCGCTCAACTCCTGCGGGAGAGTGATCCGGGCCTGCCAGAGTTCGCTGCCGCATACGGCTGTTCCGCCCGCCGCCATCATAAGCCCGGCGATGTCGCAGATCAGGAGCGGACCGTCCAGCGCGGCGCAGGCGGCTCCGCTTCCCCAGGAACCGGCAAGCAGCGCGGCACAGCTCCCCGTCACCCGGTGGAACGCCGCAAGCGTCGGCTTCAGAAACAGCGATTCCAAAACCAGTCCCCCGGCAGCCTGCAGCGAGGCGTCCGTATATTCAGCCCCGGAGTTTTTCAGGCCGGTCAGAAACGCCGCCGTATTGAGGTCGAAGCCGTAGACCCGCGCACCGGCCCGGCAGGACTGAAGAATGGGTCTGTCCAGCACCGTTTCCAGATACGGCTGCACCGATTCGGGCCGCCATACCATGAGGTAGGCGAGGAAAGCCAGATTCCCGGCGCTGGAAAGTTCCTTCGCCGCCGCCGGGACGTTCGCGGCGGCCCGGTCGAAGTACGGCTTCGCCAGCCGGTCCAGGTCTTCCGGGGATGACAGCCGTTGTTTCTCTTCCGGCGGATGCCGGGGAATGAGGGATGCGCCCGCAAGCACGAGCGCGGCGAGCAATCCGGCAAAGACAATGCCGAATCCGAAGTGTTTCAGGGTAACTGAAGTCATGGGGCCTCCTGTCAGGGGTTGGGGTTATGAATGGTAGTTTTCTCCTCCAACATATTGTGCCGCAAAAACGGCTGTTTTTAAGGAAAAATAACAGGGAAACGAGGAAGAATGGGAAAATATCGATATAAAAAGCAATGTCGATACTCTGTTTATATTCTTAATTTTCCCGGAAATTTTCGGGCTTATAACCTCAGGTTTCAAATGCATAGCATTTGACTGATTGATCACCAAGATATTTATGATGTCAGAACGTTAGAAAGGATCAGCAGCAAATCGCAGATATCCTGACCTGTCAAAAGTTCCTCCTGACGTATCAGCCGCCCCCCCTATTGACGATATGCAGGAAAGAATGCAGCAGCCCATCTATTTCCCCCTCAAATTTTTATCCGGGAATTATCCGGGAATTCATGATGACACGAGGTGAAATGGAGTGAAATCAGGAAACCCGACACAAAAAAACGAGCTACGATTTTTACTCGTAACTCGTTCATAATTAAGATAGTGGTGGGAGATGGACCGACAACCAAAAAATCCCCCGCCCTATTTTGAGCTCACCAATACCGTATTTGAGGGGGAGATCTCCCCACTTTTGGTACAGAGCTGGTACAGACTTGGTACAGGAATGATGTGGCTGTAAAGCACCAGACCATCTTCAGCAGATTGACAAATAGTCACTCTACTGAGGAAAGAAATGAGTTGTCAGGCAAGCAATGTTCTGCATCGTAACAAGAAATGGTATTTTCGCCAATGGGTACCCGGTAACCTTCAAAGCAAACTTCAGCTCAGAGAAATAAAGCGTGTTCTTCCTGCCAGCGACTTGCAATCAGCTCGTTCCATGGCTAAATTACTGACGGAAAGTCTGAAAGGAACATGGGATATGCTGAAAGAACTTCAATTATCTCCGGCACAAGCGCGAATGTTTATCAATCGCGAATTGACCCGTTTCATAGCGGAGTTGGAAGAACCTATAGGCAGTAATGTTTTGCATCGTCCCATCAATAATGAGGAAATTCGAGCTTATACCGAGTTCGCTTCAGAGAAAATGGCCGTACCTGCCATGCGTCTTAAGCATCAGGACTTTTACGGGAGGATCTATGAACGTTTGCAGCAAGAAAATATTTGTTATTCAGAGCATGAAACCCACTGTCTTAATTTACGTCAAGGCAATCGAATCGTAGAAGAATTGTTACGTGGGCAGGTCGAATTATGCAGTGCCCTTATTGAGGGACTTCACGATCCTCTTTCTGACCATTATGAGCAAAGAAAAGAAGAGATCACCAAAGCTGCCCGATTAGATATCGATGATGACCTCAACCCCAACAATCTATTTCAAAACCCCACAGAAACCCTCGGTAAATGGGAAAAAGGTTTATCAATTCAATATGCCAAAGACGAGAATAAGGAATACCGGACGACTTCCGCAATCCCTGTCCTGAAGGAGTTGGCTGAAGCATTTATTCGAGAAAACAGGGTCAGTCAGAAATGGGTCGAAACGACGGAAGCAATGTATCAAACCCTATTTCGGCTCTGGTTTGAGCATTTCGGAGAAGAGTATGATATTCGTAACCTGACACGAGCACAATATATCGACTTTTTTGAAAATGTGTTGCAAAGGATTCCTAAAAATTGGAAAAAGAAGTTTCCTGACAAAACATTGCAAGATGCCGTCAAACTTACAAACGTACCATGTTTGGCAGGAAAAACACTGAAGAACTATCATGCCGGTTATAATGCTTTTCTTGGGTGGTGTGTAATTCAGGAATATATTGTACGCAATCCGATTGAAACTGTGCTAAGTTGCAGGAAAATGGTTTGAAGAGTTTGTAAAAACGGGTAACACTTTTCTCTGAACAAGGAGGAAGGTGTGAAATGAAAGCTGCACCGGAAACAGGGCCGAATCGGAGTGGAACCCGTT
>NZ_VUNS01000056.1 GCF_009695545.1 Victivallis lenta
GTGAGCGTGTCGGGAGCCGAAACCCGCCGCAGCCCGGCCGTTCAGGTTCTGCCGGAATTCACGGCAGAGGAGAAGGCCTACTTCGAGTGGAAATACAGATACTTCGGCGACACGCCGACCCTCGCAGACGACGACCCCGACGGCGACGGACTCTCGAATTATCAGGAGTTCCTCCTCGGCTCCAATCCCCGCATCGCCCCGCCCGGGGCCGAAAGCGAACTTTCCGTCGAAAAACAACCCGGTTCCCTCGTGAAATATTACAGCGGCACCTGGAGCAAGCTACCGGACTGGACGGCACTGTCTCCGTTCAGAACGGAGATCCGGGAACGCTATTGCTTCCAGACGGATGGAGAAATCCTGAACAGTCGGAAGGAGGATTATGTCGGCCTGACCGTCGATGGCTTTTTCGATTTGGCGCAGAATGGTGTTTATCAGTTCGTTCTTTCCAGCGACGAAGGTTCCCGATTGCTGATCGACGGCAGGGAGATTGTCAGAAACGACCATCTCGGCTCCGGTTTGGAATACTTTGCTTCCGTGCCGCTTGCAACGGGCATTCACTCTTATCGGATTGAGTATTTCGAACGTGCCGATGGTGCTCGACTGAAGCTCTACTGGTCCGGTCCCGGCTTTACGCGGCTTCCGTTCGAAGAGAACGGTCATTGGCATGTGGATGAATCGAATGCCGCTTTCCGGGAATTTTTCGCGTGGCGGAAGGATTCGGATGGCGACGGCCTCCGTGATGCGGATGAAATCAAACTCGGAACCGACCCGTTGAATCCGGATTCGGACGGCGATGGTATTTCGGATGGCGATGAGGTCAATCGGTATCGAACTGATCCGTTGAATCCGGATTCGGATGGTGACGGAATTCCAGATCGGGAGATGCTGGAGCTTTTCGATCCTGACAATCCGGCCGCGGAACCGTTCGGCCTGGAGCCGGTGCTGAAGATCAATCCGGCAAAATTCACCGCTTCCACCGGCAGTTGGGAAACTCCGCAGGAACGTTATGCGATGTCTTCCGACACGAGAGGCGAGCTTTCCTATCAGGCGGTTATGCCGGAAGGCAATATCTACCGTTTGCGCGTCGCATTCGATCAATTCTTCCCGGAAGCCCGCGAAGTGAAGCTGAATGCATACTGGGATGAGACATTTATCGGCGGAATTACGCTCGATATGGGGGCTGAGAGCGCGGAACTGACGGCATACACGCCATGGACTCCGGCGGGGGAGCATTCCCTGCGACTCGTCTGGGACGGCCATCGCCGCGAAGTGGTTCTCCGCATCGTCGATATTGAATTGCAGCGGATCAACGGTCCCGATTCCGACCGGAACGGAAAAGCCGACTGGGTGGATGCTTATCTCGCCAGGCGCGAAACGGTGCACGAATTCGGCGGAAGCCGGATTTCTCCGGCAAATATCGGCGGGAACAGCAGATATCCCGGGCTTGTTCGGGTCAATGGAAATACCGAACCGGTCCTGGCATCGGATGGCCGCTGGTTTGCAGATATTCCGCTTGATCCGGAAAACGCGGTTCCGGTGGAGGTCTCCTTTCAGAACGGCGGCCGGACCGTTTCGGATTTCGTCGTATGGAGTGAGACAAATCTGATCGGGGAAAACGGTGCGGCAATTACACTCCGCGAAAACGACTCCCTGAAACTGAATGTCTGCCCGGCAGATGCGACAGATGGCAGCTGGCGCATTCGCGGAATGGAGCAGGAGTGGAGCGGAGATATTTCGAGCCCGCTGATCCTCCGTTTTCCGTCTGCGGGAGAATTCGCTCTCGAAGGCGAGTATTTCGATGCGAAACGGCAGGTGGCCGGCGTCGGGAAAATCACCGTGCGGGTCGTCGGATATGCGTTTCCGGACGCGGAGCCGGCATTCTGGGTGAATCGACTCCGTTCATGGGATGCCGCGGCGTGTCCGGCCGGAGTCGTGCTGGAGCCGGGCAAAGCCATCACGTTTTTCGAGTATTCCTCTGCATTGGAGAACGGCCATATCCGTTATCGCATGGGGATTGGCGGAGTTGCTGACACCGGCGTATTTGCCCGGATCGAAAACGGTCCGGTTCTGGCGCTGGCGAAGGTGAAGCCGTTCCGGATTTATTCAAGCAGTGAAACCTATGTTGCCCAGGCGGAAGGGTACGATGATGGAACGGGGCTTTATGAAATGCCGCTGATTGCATCTCCGGTATTGCCGGATACGGAAATCCGGCTGCGCATCTTCGTCTCCGGCGTACTGTTCGATAACGGAACGACGGAAATCCGGCTGCATGCGGAGGATTTTGATGAACGCGGTATGGCAAAAGCCCGTTTTCTGAAACATCCGGAGGCGACGACTTCTGTCTGCCATACGCTTCAGGTTTATCAGAACGACATCTACGTGGGAATCCGTCACTGATGAAAAAGCGCAATTTTCTGATCGCGGCGCTCCTGGCAATTATTGTTGTCGGAGTCGTCATTTTACAGCAGCGGGGCGAAGAGGAGGAGGTTTGCGTTGCTGCGCAGGGGCAGCGTTGTCCGCAGGTTGTCAGGGATTCGGAGGTTGATGAGGAGCAGACGGGGCCGGAATCGGGAAACAATGCTTCACGTATGGTTTCGGGAAAACGGAATTTATCGGTTGCGGTTTCGCAAATCGTGGATGATTCCGGTGATATCCTGAAACGTGTGAGACTGGTGAACCGGCTTTCGGACAACCTGTCGGCGGCTGACCGGCAGGCGTTGTATGATTACCTGAAATATGGTCCGGACAATCGGGAAACCCATCATCTGAAGAATGACATTCTGAATGTATTGCGCAGTCAGTTAACCCCTCCGCCGGAGCTGACGCAGGTTATGCTGGATATTTTTTATGACGAGGGGCAGAGCATGACGATGCGGAGCTATGCGCTTCAGCATATGCGTCCGTGGTACTGGGAGGAGAATATGCGCGACCCGGCTGTGAAGCAGGCTTTTTACGATGGGTTGGAGCAATCCGGCAACGAGCTTTCCGGTGTGGCGCTTCTGGCTTTGGCCTATCTCTCCGAAGAACTGCCGGACGAATTTGACCGTGTGTTCATTGCGGAAAGGGCCGCCGTGCTGGCGGGTTCTCCGGAGGTCTCCGCCTTGACCCGGGTTTCGGCGCTTGACGTGAGTTCACGTAATGGAAATGCTTCGGCGCTGGAGGTTGCACGCGGCATCCTTGCTGCGGAGGAGGAGAGCCTTATGCTGCGTGCGGCCGCCTGCGGAGCGATTGGCCGGCAGGGGAACGCTTCGGATCTCGAACTTCTGGCCCGTGCCGGCCGGGAGAACCCGGGAGTTCGGGCCGCGTCCGATGCGGCGGCAAAGAAAATCACCGATCGTTCCGGGGTGGTTCGGTAGAAACAGAAACAACTGATCACATAAAAGGATTTTCCACGTTGAACAAGACTAAATTTCTGTTGTCGGCGCTTCTTGCAGCCGGATCGGCCGCCCTGTTCGGAGCTCCGGAGAACAATCCGACCGAGTGTAAACTATACGGTCATGACATGGGGACCACCCCGGTGAATATTCCGTGCAGCGGCCGGGTGTCGGCAGTGCCGGGTTCCGCCACAATTTATCAGTATGAGGATTACGTGCCTTTTTTCGTTACTGAATTGCAGGGGGGCGGAATCTATTGGACAGAGACGTGTCGTCGATGCGGTGCCAAGGGCAGGAGCGATCATACCGGGCATGATGTGGGGACATCGATCACCGGGGCGAATCCGGGCGGCAGCGTCAACAGCAATACGCCGGGAACCTTTCCCGTTACGTTGACGATCCATTGCGCTATGTGCGGCACGGTGGCCCGCGGTTCCGCTCTGGTCACAGTTGTTGCGAATTCGAATCCTCCGCCGCCTTCGCCGCCGACTCCCCCTGTATGGCCGCCGACTGATCCGGAGAAAGAGGTCGAACCGTCTCTTCCGCCCAATCCGAATGACGATGGCTATCCGGGAGAAAATCCGGGCGGCGGCGGAGATACCGGCGGAGGCGGCGGAGGCGGCGGAGGAGGCGGAGGAGGAGGCGGCCCGACTCCTCCGGGATTTCCCAGTTATCCATATCCGCCGGTGGGTGAGCCACCGGCCCCGAATGAGAATGATCCCGGTCCGTATTCGACGCATCGTTTTCCTGCGAATGCACAGCCGGCTTATGTCGATGTTTTCGGTTTGCCGCTGGAGTTGAAGCGTCCGCAGGCGGAGGAGGAAAAGGACCAGCCGGATTCGTTTTTTCGAATTGATATGGCCACGTTCATGCCTTCATTCTCGACGGCGGATATTTCAATTCCGGTCGGAAATGGAGACCTGAAGCTGGAAATTCGCCGTAATTACAATATGCAGGGGAAAATGCGCAGCTTGAATTTCGGTCATGGATGGCATTCGAATCTGGTTTCGCATGCCTGTTATCCCGGAGAGAGGCTGTCGGTGATTCCCACCGATCCCGGGCCGGGTCACACGTCGGTACTGGCCGATGTCGTGACGGTGACGGATGAAGACGGTCGGGATTTTAACTTTGTTTTCGCCAAGACGCTCGGCGTGGTTCCTGATTATGAAAAGGCGTTTTCCATCGATACGAGCGGCGGGGGTACTCGTTACAAAGTCTTTACGCCGTGGGTAACCAACAGCGGAGAGTCGGATGCGACCAAGACCTTTGTTTACCTCGATACGACCAGCGGCGAATTGGTCTGGTGCAGGAAGTACGGTACCCGTTACACATTCCGGGACCTGGCGCCGGGGGAGGAACACTCCTTCTTCCTGCCGCAGAAAGTAACGGACCGTAACGGCAATTCGGTTCTGTATGAATATGATGCGTACCGCCGGCCGATCAAGCTGAAATATGAACAGGCGCCGCAGATCGCCGTGGAGATCGACTACGACGAACGGGGTTGCATCAGCGAGGTCCGGGACCCGGAAGGAAACGCTTGGCGTTACCAGTATGTCTTTGTTGATGCGGTGACCGACACCCGAATTCTGCTGACCGAGGTGAGCGCGCCCCCAACGATGCCGGGAGGAAAGCGGGCAGTGACACGTTATTCGTACGGGGCGATGGCGATGGCCGGCCTTGATCAGTTTTTTGAGGAACTCAAGCCGGAGGAAGGGCAGGAGTTTCCCCGATATATTCAGGTCGAAAAAAAGGACCGGATCATCGAAGCGATTGCTACCGTCACCTATCCGAACGGTTCGATCTACAAATTCAATTATGTGGATTATCCTCAGGTGGATCTGACGACGCAAAAACTTTTTTGTGTGCAGACTCCGGTTGGCGATACCTTTTTTACGCAGTTGGAGGCATGTAACGTCATCAAGCCGGGATATGAGATTGATCTTACCGATCCCGATTGGGAAAACAAGATTCCGCGCCGCGACATGTTATGGAATTACGTGGTTGACATCAACGGCAATCGCTGGGACTACCAGTTTCAAAACCGCGTGACGAGCGGGCGCAAACTGAATGCGGACGGAACGCTTTCCGGTGTGGTCGAGAGTTATTGCTATACTCAGACGGCCCGGATGTTTTCGCATTCCGAAAACGGTCTTCCGGTAGGGGAGCCGGAGACGGTGATCTGGAAATACGAAGTCAGTTCTCCGGAGTTTGCGGTCAATCTCGTGCAGACGCAGGACTCGAACGGTTACCGGACCCGCTACAATTATCCGTTGCCGGTATATGATTCCACCCGCGTTCCGGGGAGCGGGCTGGGTGGAGGCGGCGCCTGTATTGCCAGCGGATATAATTACTTTGCCGCCGGCAATGTCAAGGAGGAGATTTATATCGCGGGGGAAGAATCCGTCATAAAAGGATTCGATTACAATCCGCAGAATAACCTGATGACCAAACTGGTGACGCCGCGTGGCGTTGCCAGTACCTATCTGATGGACGCAAGGGGAAACCGTCTTCGCGAGACCACGACCTATCAGGGACAGTTTCGGGAGCTTGCTTTCGAGTACGACATTTATGGCAACGTGAAGAAATCGGTCGATGGTGACGGGCGGGTAACCCTGACCGCCCGTACTTACACGCCGACCGGCTGGACGGATACGGTGACCAGGAGGGGAACTGGCGGTGAGCTGAATCTGACAATGGTTCGCAAATACGACCGGCGCGGCTGCCTGGTGGAGGAGACCGATCCCAACGGCAACGCCACGAATTACGAATATAACGCTTACGGCCAGCTCATAAAGAAGATCGAGCCTGCTGTCGACGGAAGTCGGGCGGAAACGATGTATGAGCGCAATCTCTCCGGGCAGGTCGTCAGAATGACCGATCCCCGCGGGAATGTGACGGAATATCGTTATGACAAGTTGTACCGGATCGTTCAGGTCCGCCGTGTCATGTCCGGGGGAGGGGAGCAGGATCTGGTAACCGGCTATACGTACGACAAGGCGGGTAACCGTACTTCGGTGACGGATCCCGAAGGGTGCATGACCACCTGGTATTATGACGGCCTGCGCCGTCTGGTGTGGGAGTCGAAGCCGAATCCGGCGGGTGGTGACCGGTTGACCACCCGCTATGAATATGGAGAGAACTCCGGCAGCAATATCTTCGACGACGAGGGGTTCAAACCGACGAAGATCATCGACCCGAAAGGGATCGTGACCGAGATGACCTACGATTCGCGCTTCCGGCTGCTGACCACGAAGCGCGACGGCGTGCTGCTTGAGACGAACGAATACGATGCCGACGGCAATGTGACGAAGAAGACGGTGCACAATTCGACCGGCGATCAGGTGACGGAGATGACCTACGATGCGTTCGGCAGCCCGTTGACTGTGACGCGGCGGATGGGCGGGAACGCGGCGGATGATCTGGTGACGGTGACCGAGTACAGCGCGGGCGGCCTTCCGGTCCGGGTGATCGATCCGGCCGGGACGGTTACGGAGACGGTTTATGACGGCGCGGGCCGCAAGCTCCGCGACACGGTGAAGATTCCGGACGGTACGGACATCGTGACCGAATATGCGTATGATGCGAACGGCAATGTGACCTCGACCACGCTGAAGAATGCGCTCGGCGGCGGCGACCAGACCACGGTGACCGCCTACGACGCCCGGAACCGGGTGATATCGGTGACCGATCCGGAAGGGAATACCGCGTACACCGCCTATGACGCGAACGGCAACAAGATCCGCGAAACCGATCCCGCCGGCAACGTGACCGATTATGAATACGATGCCGCGAACCGTCTGGTGAAGACGGTTTTTCCGGCGGTTTATGACGGCGAGACCGGCACGACCCGCCGTCCGGAGACGACGAACGTCTACGACCGCCGCGGGCTGGTTGTCTCCTCGACCGACGTGCGCGGCACGACGACGACGAATGAGTACGATATTCTCGGCCGTCAGGTGAAGAGTACGGTTCAGCTCGAAAATTCGCAGCAGCTTGTGACGGAAAACGAGTACGACGCGCTCGGCAACGTGATCGTCGTGACGACCTGGCGCGGAACTCAGCCGCTGGTTACGGCGACGGAGTACGACAGTTTCAACCGTCCGGTCAAAGTGACCGACCCGGCCGGAAACAGCGAGCGCTATACCTGCGATACGGTCGGCAACAAGCTGACCTCGACCGACAAGCGCGGCTATGTGACGGATTTCACCTACGACCGCGCCAACCGCCTGGTCATGACGCGGATGCCGCGGCTGGAGAACAATACCCGCCCGACCGCGACGACCGCCTACGACAAGGCGGGCCGGGTGGTGGCGGAGACCGACCCGAACAACAAGACCAGCCGCAGCGAATACGATGCCGCCGGGCGCAGGATAAAATCGATCAATGCTGCCGGTCAGGAAACCGTTTACACTTACGACAGCGCCGGGAACATTCTGACCCGGACAGTAGCCGGGCAGGTGACAAGGTATGCGTACGACAAGCGGAATCTGCAGTTGAGCGAAACGCTGAATCCGGGCGACGCGGAGTTCGAGCGCGTCACGACGAACCAGTACGACAGCCGCGGCAACCGGACGCGGCGGATTCAGCCGGACGGCGCGGTGACGGACTACGCCTACGACGCGCAGAACCGGATGCTGAGCGCGGTTCAGGAGGGCGCCCCGCAGGAGACCCGGAGTTACACCTGCAACGCGGCGGGTGCGATCACGTTTGTTGCGGAAGGCGACCGCGCGACCGGTTACACGCTGGACAAACTCGGGCGCACGGTGGAGGAACGCACCTTCGTCAAGAGTCCGCTCGATTCGACCTGGATTCCGAAGAGTCTGGTCTCGAGCATCTACGACGTGGTCGGCAACCGTCTTTCGGTCACTTACCCGGATAACCGGACCCTGACCAGCGCCTACGACCTGCGGAATCTGCTGACCTCGGTTTCAGACGGAACGCGGACGACGGCCTACGGCTACGACGCGGCGGGGAACCGCACCTCGATGCTGATGCCGAACGGCGTGGTTGCAAACTACACTTTCGACAGCAACAACCGGCTGACGAAAATTGCGCATACGAACGTGGCGGGGACGAACCTGTACACCGCGCAGTACACGCTTGACGCGGCGGGAATCCGCACAGCGGTGATCGAAACCGGGGTGAACCGTGCGAACCGGGTGCTTGCGTTTGAGTACGACGACCTGTACCAGTTGACCCGCGAGGCGGATTCGCTTCGCAACAGCGGCAGTCCGGTCGTCTATGCCTACGACGCGATGGGCAACCGGACGCGGAAGGTGGACAACGGCATCACGACCGACTACACGGTGGACAAGCTGAACCGCGTGACGGCGGCGACGACTGGCGTGACCGTGATCTCCTACACCTACGACGCGAACGGCAACACGGCGTCGAAGACGGCGGCCGGCGTGACGCGCACCTGTCACTATGACCGTGACAACCGCCTGATCCGTGTTTCGGAAGGGGAGGGGGATGAAGAAATCTTCACGGCGGTCT
>NZ_VUNS01000057.1 GCF_009695545.1 Victivallis lenta
TAAATCTGACTATCAGGAAATCGTTCGGATTTCGGACGCTCAAAATTGCAAAAGTGTGCTTATATCACCAGCTTGGCGAACTCCCGGAACCGGATTTCGCCCACAAATTCTGGTGAAGAGGCAAAAAAATTTACTTGGGAAGCATCGTTTTTATTCCTTTATTTCTCTTTCCTACAATTATTGTCTGCACCAGGGGGCTATATTTTAAGCCATCTTCTATTTTGGCTGAAATAAGTGAAAAGAAAAACTTAGATTACCTTGCCGATTGTTTAAGAGGAAATTCTTTCCCGTTTGGCTCTAGAAATTCTATTTATATTGGAGGCAATAAGTATGATATGTTTATCAGCCGCGACAATTTTTTCCCTTCTGACTATATCAGAATTAATATTGATATTTTTCAGTATGTTTTTTATGCAGAAAAACAATCGGATATCATATGTTCCTCCAATATGGTAGTTGTACCTATTGGGGATCATTTATACTATGGATACTATAAAAACTATATTAAAATAGCAAACCAATCATTTGTTTTTCTTTTTTCCCTTGTTCTTTTACAAATTATTGCAGGAATTATCTTCATTGTTAAATATTTTCGCAGAAACAGGATATGTAAAATAAAACTCCATGATTAACTTATCTATACTATTGTGGAGTCGTTATTCCGGTGAAAGCGCATAAAAACCGTGCAGGAGAGAATCGGGATGTATCGAAAATCGCGTCACGCTGATGAATTGCCGGAAATCGGCTTGTATTTTGAAGGTCGTTTAAATCCCGAAAACTGCGGGGTGAAACTGGCCGCTCGTTTGCTGCGGCATGAGCTTGAAGCCGATTCTGCCAAGCATTTCAAAAGCAGTGAACGCGGTGAAGTGGCGCTGAATGTTCGTATGGCGATGGGTGCGCTGTTAGTCAAAGAATTTCCTGGCGTGAGTGATCGCGCCGTGGTCGATGCGGTGAGCGAAAATCCGTACCTGCAATACTTTCTCGGTTTCAAACGATTTCAAACGGAACCGCCTTTCAACGCTTCATTGATGACCAATTTTCGAAAACGTCTCTCCGCAAAAGTCGTCAATCGTTTCAATGAGAAAGTCATTGAACTGGCTCGGCACAATACTCATCCTGAGGATGTTCCCCCTCCGGATGACGGCGGGAAGCCGGATTTCGACACAAGTTCCAGCGAGCCGAAAAACGCCGGAACGATTCTTAGAGACGCAACATGCGCACCGTCGAACATCAAATATCCGACTGATTTGAATCTGGTCAATGACGCTCGTGAACTTACCGAAAATATCATCGACCAATTGCGGAAACAGCAGGTCAATCCTTTGCCACATCCGCGTACCAAGCCACAAATCTGTCGCAAGCGATATCTTGAAATCATCAAGCGCCCCAAGTATGGCGTTGTCAAACGGAGCAGCGCATTGCGCTTTCTCCTGAATGCGGTTCGACGAAATCTCAAGCTTCAGCTGCAATCAGATTCAATCGGCGGAGGCACAGTTGAACAAATCCGGACGATTCGCATGGTTCACGACCAGCAGCGGGAAATGCCGGATCAGAAAACCCGCCGTGTTGAGCACAGGATCGTCAGTTTGCATCAGCCGCATGTGCGTCCGATTGTGTGCGGAAAGGCCGGACACGAAACCGAATTCGGTGCGAAACTGACCGCCGGTCTGGCAGACGGATACACACGTAATTGCAATTACGATTTTGACGGCCGACTTGATCCGTGGGAAACAAGTGGCTGCAAGGATTTTGGTTTTCTCTTTTCCGGCAATCCCGTGGAGTATCTATAAGGATGAAAATAACGAAATTTATCGGGGGGGGCGGCGGCATAGTCGCCTCCGGTTCAACAGGCTCTAATCAGCGAAAAGGAACGGTTATGAAAACTGCCCATTCAGAAAAGGTCCCTTTGGTTCCGGAACCGAAGGATTTCAGGTTCATCCTGACGGTCAGGCGGCCTTTGCTTCATGACCTCCGATCACCGGAGCACTCTGTTCGGATCGAAAACCGTTTTACGGAAGACCGTCCGGGCGCATCCGGCAAAATCAGTTATGATTTTCCAGCCCTTGATGTCAGTGTGGACTTCCAGACACACGAAAATATTTCCACAGTACTGCAATTCGTCACATCCGCCGACGAGCAGCCGGAAAATCCGGAAGAGACGCCTCCTCCCGAGAACCTAGTGACCCTGAAGGCCGTCGACAAAATACCGGGAATTCTGGCTGCCCGCAATGGCGCATTGGTGAAATGTTTTTCAGAACCGGGCGGCAATGCTGTTGTTGTATTCGACGGCCAATCCCCGATTCCTCAACCGTTTGCAGCCCCCGTCGGAGCAGCAATCCTCGGAGTCCGCAATGGAGAGTTCCACTGGGAAGCAGTCAAGGCCGCCTCCCCCGAAAAATAAGGAGCATCATATCATGCCGGCAGGAAATACCCCGTCCCCCGTCTCTCCGCCGAATATCCGCGTATCCATTCGGAATGACTCTCCGCAGGCAGAAGCGGACTATCCTTTTTATCAAGTCATCAGCGACAATACGCATTCGTTTCGAATTGAACTGATTGAAGATCCCGACCGAAAAAAGCCTCCTTATCACAACATCGATTTCTCCATAGGAACGAGACTGGTCGAAAACGCGGAAACGGAAGAGGATTCCTTATTGGTTTTCACCCGTTTCAATGACGACGGGGACGAACTTCCGCCGGGAACTCACCTGTTGAAGTGGACCACTCCCCTCGAAGGGCTTCTTTTTTACGACGGACGCAACCTGAGTGTGCAAACCTCCACTGGCAAAGGAATTATCGTGGGAGACGAAACCGGTTGCGGCTGGATTCCCCTGCCCGCCGGCAATGCTTCATTCGGCAGGAAGGGCGATATCGGCTGGTCATGGTTCAAAGCGGCGGAAAACGCAATTCTGGCGGTATTGACGATCCCTCCAGCCGATGGATTCGGCCCGGCGATCTGTCGTAAACTTACCATAAACGCCGACGGCACCTGGGCGGCCGTTGGCCCGGAAATCCCCGTAATCGTTCCTAAAATGTAACAATAATCTTGTATTTTCAGGAAAGGAAGAAAAATGAGGAATCAAAAAGAAACGGCCGCCGAGTCCCAAACCGTCAAAGACGGATCGCGCTTTCCCTGGGCAGGCGAGTTGCCAGTCACGGAAGTCTCCAATCAGGGAAACGCCATGATCGGCATCCTGACAACCGTCCCCGTAAATGGTTACGGAGGAGCGACCTTTCGTTCGGTTACAATTCAGCCTGATGGTACTTGGACCGCAACAGGAGAAGAAGAGCCTGTCATCATTCCGCTGTTAAAATAAGCGATTCTGTATCGAGATTCATGCCATCAGCCAAAGTGTGGCAGGCGAAAGAAGGATTTGCCTGTCACACAGTATTTTTTTGCCTTTGGGCTTCACCACAGATTTAATTCCGCATGTTCCGGAAACACGTATTCGGAAACGCGAGGCCCCGGCGAAAACTCCCTTCAGGAAAGACAAAATCGGGACGATTATGCCTTGTCCGTTTTTCTCATGATCCATCGGATGACTTCTGAAATCCAGTCGACTTCCTTCCTATTGAGGATCTTTCTTTCTGTTTCCGGGTCTTGTCGCAGCATTTCCGTTTCCGGGACGGTTTCCGGCTGTACAAGGCATAGGCGTCCGCAAGCGAAACCTTTTTGCCGTCATTCAGGACCTGACGATAATTTTCAACAAGGGAGCGGACATTATTGTTGAAGGCAATTTCTGTTCTTCCTGCCGAAGCTTTTCCTGAGCGGTAGTGTCCGCAATTTTGCGCACATTTGATTTCCGACTGACTACAGATTTCAAACGTGACTTGGCGTAACTGAAGCAACCGACCGACCGAAAAACTCCGGAGGAGCAGGTCGGCTGCGTAGGCGAAGCCTTGCTTTACATTACTCCGCCTTCATAGAGTTTGCAAGTATTCATATACTGCCGAGTTCCCCATTTTTGCTGTAGATATGTGCCGCAGTCGTGCCCCAACGAGCATCATTGCCGAGTATCCGTCCGGGAAACTGCCGACGACGCGAGTACGGCGGCGAATCTCTTTCATAATACGTTCAAGACCATTGTTTGTGCGTAATCGGCTCCAATGTTCATACGGGAAATCCATATAGGACAGCGTCTCATCCACGCTCTTTTCAACGAATTCAGCGACCTTTTCCAGCTTCATGGTTCTGAGCTTTTCAGCAACCAATACGGCTTTCTGCCTGGCGGCTTCTTTGTCCTCTTGGGCATGAATTGCTTTCAGCATGGCGACAACCTCCCGGATATGCTTCCACGGGCACATGGTGAACGCATTTCGATACCAGTGAACGATACACCGTTGCCACTTCGCCTCGGGAAAGAAATCTCCGATAATCTCATATAATCCCAAACATTTATCCGAAACGATCAGCTTCACACCTCTGAGGCCGCGATCTTTCAAATACCGGAGAAAATTACTCCAGGATTCTTTGTCTTCGCGGCTTCCTTCGGCTACTCCGAGGATTTCGCGATACCCTTCTTCATTGACACCAATGGCCACCAGAACGGAAACATTCTGAACCTCTCCGCCCCAACTTCGTTTCAAATAGACTCCATCCACGAAAATATATGGATGCTCTCCAGAAATCGGTTGCATGCGCCATTCTTCGATTTTGCCGTATATCTTTTGATTGAGTTCGCTGACCGTACTCGAACTGACCTTCGTACCCCATAGGGCTTCCGTAATATCTTCCACGCGGCGAACCGAAACACCAGCCAGATACATCTCAATCAAGGCTTCTTCAACACTGCTCTGCTTGGTTTTGTAGCGTTCGATGATCTGTGCTTTAAACGGCAGTGTTCGTAAACGCGGAACCTGAAGTTCCACTTCTCCTGCCTTCGTCAAAAGCTTGCGCTTGTACGAACCGGCGCGGGTATCCTGCCGATCCGGGCTGCGTTGATACCTCGACGCCTGACAAATGGCATCGGCTTCAGCATTCAATAAGCCATTAAGCGTATCTTCAACGGATTGTCGAACTAGTACGTCCAAGTATTGCGAATCTCTTTTTCATCGATTTTGATCGCCCCGAAGATTGCCTTTTCGTTTTCTTGCGCTACATTTTCCATGGCCTGTTTTCCTTTCGATTGATTGTTGTGTGATGACTATAATCAATCAGAAGACAGGCCGCTTTTCAAGCTAACTCGTTTTTTAATGTGCGCAATTTTTCGGACGTTATCTTCATTTTGTTCAATTCAAGCATAAATTATGGTCTATTGTTTTCATTACAAATGCAGTAAGACAGCAGATTTGCAATACAGGGGGCTGCTTTTGAAAAATCAGAGAAAATCGAGTCAAGAAAGCGGAGGCAATCACCAATTACGCCATTTGGAAAATTGTTTGGACAGATGTGATTTTTTCTCTAAAATATGAGAAAAAACAATTTATACCTAACAACAGCAAATACGGAAAAATTCAATGACATCTACTAATTCAAGCACTATTCAGTAGTATTTATTCCATTATCTCAAATGATCCCAACAGATTTACCATTAAATGAAAATTATATAAAAATGGATTATTCTGATCAAAAACCTTCTCTGGAACGCCAATAATTGCACAAGGTTGATCAGCTGATTCATGCAAATTGAACTTCTGCCCTACATATCGAGCCGAACAAACAATTTTACGAAATTTTATCTGTTTATATTCAGTAATATGATCCAATTCAACTAAAATTTTCTCTAAGTCATCTTCTACAAGTAGAATGGTTCCATATAAAATATTTGTATTCGTTTTTTCTGTAATGAAGTCCCAAGGATCACTAACTATAACTTTTATTGAAGCCATAATACACTCTTTCGGTTATTGTTTCTTGCCTGCACTAATACTAATAATTCTCAATACGGGAACAGGTTGAGTCGTCATTCTTTCCATACCTCCTCCAGGCATACCATATTGGGGAGCAACACGAGTTGGTTGCGGGAAAATGTTTTTCGGAACCTCGACAGTTACAAGAACTTCAGGAGTATGATCTAATGCCAATCTCTGTCTTGCCCTCAATAGAGATGAATTGGCATTATTTGTTACATAGTTACGTCCTGGTCTTCCCCCGCGAAGTAGTCCGGTATTACCAATAGCTTCTAATTCACCTCTTGACATCCAACGTTGAACAATCTCTGTCTTAGGTGGACCAGTAGGTGTTGGACGTAATAATTGAGGGCCAAAGGTTACTGCTATACCTAAAACCCCGTGCCCTACATTATACAATCTCTGATCTCTATCCAGCGGTCGTCCTGTGGCCAAATCAACACCGCGAATGGCTTGATTCATTTGCGATGCTCCCGTCAGGTCTCCCACACTAATTAAAGTTGCCGCGACAGAAGATTGATTGATTGATTGACTCTCCATATTTTTGTCCCGCAAGGATTCGTTGGGTCATCCGTTCGACACGTTCATCGTGGCCTATCGTTTTCTTCAAATTTCCAATTGGATCAAAAATACTTTGAAACAACTTTTCTGCCATTTTACTTAAGGATCCAAGCGATTGCGTCGAAGTATTTCCCAAGTTGGTTCTGCCCTTAAGTCTGTCAACAATAGTAGGCCGATACACAGCATCACCTGCCATATTGGCAAAAGATCGCTGCATTTCATCAAGCAGATCTTTATCAGGCATGTCCGTAAAACCAGATTTCACTACGCGAGAAGAATCCACATTTAATGGATCTATGCTTGACTTTGATAATGAATCAGAATCAGGCGCAATAAACCAATCCAAATATCCACCTCGTTGTGATTTCACCCCCAAAGGGCCAATCTTATTGACCGGGCTGTTCATGCAATACAGGTAGTTATTCGGGCCGTCGGGGTAGCCGGAGGGGGCGCGGGTGAGGAAGCGGCCGAGGTCGGGGTCGTAGCAGCGGAAGCCGAAGTAGTCGATTCCAAGCAGTTCGCTGCGTTCTTTCGTGCTGAACTTACGGACGTTTTCGGTTTCACCCACCGTCGCGGT
>NZ_VUNS01000058.1 GCF_009695545.1 Victivallis lenta
CTTTCGCCGACATTCGCAGGAAAATCGCTTCCGAAATTTCCTCGAGTGACATTTTTGCAGGGTGTTGCAGAAAATCTTTCAGCTCCCACGGATTTTCTGCTTGCTTTTCCATTTTCTCCGTTGTATAATACTTCTCATCGAACCAGTTTCAGGAAAACTTTAGGAATAGAATAATAGCCTGTTATTCGAGATAATAATATGCCATTAGTAAAGCATGACTACCCTGTTTTAGAGTACGATACCGCATCAAAAGCTGTTTTTCAGCCGGGAAATGAGAAAAAATGTTTTCCTGCAAAAGCAGTGTTTGCTTTTTTAGGAGACGAGGTTGAAAATTATGCACATACCCATGATGGAATACAGATAGATGAATTTGAAAGTGCAACAAGACGATATCCTATTTATGAATGTCTTTATAATCAGGAGAAAATATGTCTATGTCCGGCTCCTGTGGGAAGTGCTGCTGCCGTCCAAGTTTTAGAATATTTAATTGCAGGGGGTGTAACAAAGATTATTTCCGTCGGCTCCTGTGGCGTATTGGAAGACATCCCGGAAAATAGATTTTTGATACCTGTTTCTGCATTGAGAGATGAGGGAACATCTTACCATTATCTTCCTCCCTCCCGAGAAGTAGAGATTTCAAAGGCTGGTATAAATGCGATTGAATCTGCTTTAAGCCAAAAGAATATACCATATTGGGAAGTTAAAACATGGACAACAGACGGTTTTTATCGAGAAACAGTAGAAATGGTTCAGTATCGGAAAGAAGAGGGATGTCAAGTAGTAGAAATGGAATGTTCCGCATTGGCGGCGTGTGCAAAATTTAGAAAAGTTACATGGGCTATGCTGCTTTTTTCAGCCGATACTCTTGCAGACCCTCATAAATACCAAGAAAGAGAATGGGGAAAAACAAGTATATCCATAGCCTTAGAATTAGCCTTAGACGCTGTTTTATCAGTTGTTGAGGAGTAAAAATAAATACATATAGGAGTTACAATGAATATAAATGAATTTCCACAACAAGTAAATCAAGTTATTTCAATAGCAGAAACCATATTACAAGGTCAAATATTGGGGATATATTTATATGGTTCAGCAACAATGAATGGGCTGCGTCCAGATAGTGATATAGATATACTGATAATTACTAAACAAGAATTGAGTAATTCAATCAGAGCAGATCTAACAAAGCAATTATTGAAAATTTCTGGCTCCGTAGGCTGTATTGAAAAAAGACCTTTAGAGGTAACTATTATCAATCAATCTGATATTGTTCCGTTGCAATTTCCGCCAAAATGTCAGTATATGTATGGTGAATGGCTAAGGGGAGAGATGGAAGCAGGAGAATATCCGCAAGCCTGCAATGACCCAGATATAATGATTTTATTATGGCAAGCAAGAAAAAATAGCATAACTTTGAAGGGGGCGGAAAGCAAAGAGCTTATTCCCGCTATCCCATTTCACGAAATTAAAAAAGCAATTCGGTTTTCTTTACCTGGTTTGATTTCCAGCTTTAAGGGTGATGAAAGAAATGTGTTATTAACCTTATCACGAATGTGGTTTACTTTAGTAACAGAAGAAATCACGACAAAAGATGTTGCCGCAAAATGGGTAATTTTAAAATTGCCGGAGAGATTTCCCCCCCTGCTAACAACGGCAAAGGAAGCTTATTTGGGAAATTTGTCTGATGAATGGGAGACAGTAGAAAAGGAAGCGATGGCACTTGTAGAATATATGAAAAAACAAATTGAGGAATTACTTAGAACAGAGTAGCAAAGTTAGCGGGGCCAATCAACGGTCAAGATGAACGGCGCATAAATGCGCCGCCGTTGACAGTTCCGCCCGTCTTTGCTGATGGGCAATCAAGGCGGGAAAGCCCTAAAATGGCTTCCCGCCCATTTCAATCTTGAGAGAAGAAACGCTCCAAAATCAGAAAGAGAGCGGTAAATCTGAATTGCGAGGGAGAATGTAGATGAATCAAGGAAGAATTATTG
The DNA here is from genome assembly GCF_009695545.1 of Victivallis lenta. Lineage (NCBI taxonomy): Bacteria > Pseudomonadati > Lentisphaerota > Lentisphaeria > Victivallales > Victivallaceae > Victivallis > Victivallis lenta. Next base: position 1,992 of record NZ_VUNS01000058.1, read on the forward strand.
TGATTACAGGTTCGCCGGGAACAGGAAAGACAACAACTGCGTCGATTGTCGCAAAAGAATCGAACATGGATAAATCTGTGCATATGCACACAGACGACTTTTTTCATTATTTAAGCAAAGGAGCAATACCGCCGCATTTACCAGAGTCCAACAAACAAAATTTAGTTGTCATTGAAGCCTTTTTAGAAGCTGCAAAGCGCTATGCCCGCGGCGGATATGATATAATTGTAGATGGAATTGTCGGGCCGTGGTTTTTAGAACCATGGAGAGCCCTTGTTCGAGAAGATTATGAAGTACACTATATTGTTTTAAGAGCCACTAAGGAAGAAACTTTGAGACGAGCTGTGGAAAGATCGAAATTAGATAGAAAAACAAATCTCGAATTAGTAGAAACAATGTGGAAGCAATTTTGTAATCTTGGGATATATGAATCGAATGTCATTGAAACAACAATGTATTCTATCAAGGAGACTGTTTTTGCTGTAAAAGAAAAAATTGCAAGTGGAACCGTATTGTTATCTTAAGCGATTTTTAGAAAGCGGAATTTTAGTATGTCATCTGTGTGAATAAATGCTTGAACCTCTCCCTTAGCTTAGACAACTTTTTATGGAAAGATAGGGATGAAAGTCTTTGAGTTACTATATACTATTGGATAACATTCGAAAATTTGCGCACATTCCCCAAGGAGGTTGAGGACGTCTTCGAAAAGTCTCTCAGTTCGGCATGCCCCTCACAGCCGGGGGGCGATCTGCTTATTTCACTTCCGGGAGCTGATTCCAGTCGGTGGTGTAAGACGGGGTCAGCATCTCGCGCTTCATCGTCCAGGGCCTCTTGATCCCTTCCGCAAGATGGAACAGACTTCCCCGGCCGAAACGCCGGTTGATTTCATCCACCGCCTCCGATAAGCGATCCTGTTTTTCCGCTTTTCTATGATCCGCAAAGAGATCCATCTGGCGATTTTCGGCGGATTCCAGACCGAAGAAGAGCACGCCCGCCTTTTTGTAACGACGGCCCTCCTGAAAAATCCCGTTCAGCTTCGGACGAATCGCCTGAAGCATCTCCGAAGTGCTGGAAGTCGGCGTCTCAAAGGTGATGGTGGTCGCATGAAACCCTCCCGGCAGTGCGACGGGGGTATATTCCGGGTAATACTGGAAATAAACGTTGGCCCCGGACGCGAGTTGTTTTTCCCTGCGGAGTTTTTCTGCCGTCCGCGCGGTGTAGTTCGCCACGGCTTCGGCCAGATCCGCAAGCTCAACGACCGGATGCCCGAACGAACGGGAGCAGCTGATGCTTTTCGAGAGTTCCTCCGGATCCTCCTGTTCGAAAAGAGGTTGTCCCCGAAGCTCAAGGGCAGTCTTCGCCAGTGTCACGTTGAATTTTCGCCGCAGAAACCCCTCGTCCGCCGCTGCAAGCTGCCACGCGGTCTGTAACCCGAGGGCGGCAAGTTTCGGCGCAAGACGGCGTCCTACGCCCCAGACTTCCCCGACCGGCAGCGTTTCCAGCACCGGCCGCGGCTCATCCGGCATGACGAAAACACCGGAAGGGAGCTTTTTGCCGATATGGTTCGCGATCTTTGCCAGCGTCTTGCTCGTCGCGAAACCGATTCCGCAGGGAATGCCGACCCATTTCAAAACCGCCCGGCGGATTCGTGTTCCGTATTCAAACATGTCCGTGCCGGAGGGCGGATTCACATGGATGAAGGCTTCATCGATCGAATACTGCTCCACTTCCGGCGCGAACTCTCCAAGCGTGGCGATCACCCGTCGGGAAATGTCGCCGTAAAGTTCATAGTTGCTGGACTTCAGGATCAAGCCGGATTGTTCCAGACGCGGCTTCAGTTGAAAGAACGGCGTTCCCATGGGGATCCCGAGAGCCTTGCACTCCTGCGACCGGCTGATCACGCAGCCGTCGTTGTTGGAGAGGACAGCAACAGCCTTCCCCTCGAGCGAAGGATCAAAGATCCGTTCACACGACACATAGAAGTTGTTGCCGTCCACCAGCCCGATCATATCAGTTTTTTGCCGTCCTGGAACGCGGTTCCGACTACCGGGCCGAGTTTCCGATACAGATGGTGAACCGGATCGAACGTAATCGGTTCGAACTTCTTTGGATCGATTTTGCCGTCGGCGTCCAGAATCCGCTCGTCCGCGCTGACATTGACGATTTCACCGACCGTGCAGCCGGTTGCCGGATCATAACTGACGAGGCGGCATTCCAGAGTCATAGGAAGTTCGTCGATCATCGGGGCGTCGACAAATTCCGATTTGTGAGTATGCAACCCGGATTTCGCCATTTTGTCCGGTTCTTTGTTCCCGGAAACGAGTCCCACGAAGTCGCACTCGACCACATGGGCCGCGTCGCCGATACTGACGGTGAACGCCTTTTTCGCCAGCAGATTCTTCGCCGTCTTGTGGCTTGGGTCAATGCAGACGCCGATCTGATTCGTGTCATGAATCCCGCCCCAGGCGGCATTCATCGCGTCGGGAGAACCGTTCTCGTCATAGGTTCCGACAATCAGAACCGGCATCGGATAAAGCCATGTCTGTGCTCCGAAATTTTTCCGCATTTTATGTTCCTTTCCCGTTTGAGAGTTTGACGAACTGATGAATAACCGCTGTCACCACGCCGAAAATCCGGAGCTCCATTCCTTCGGAAAACGTGATGGGTTTATATTTCCGGTTGGCGGGCTGGAGATACCAGCGTTCCCCGTCCGAACGGAGGAATTTCACCGTGAATTCATTATCCACGCAGGCGATCACGATGGAACCGTCGCGCGCTTCGAGGCTGCGGTCAACGACAAGGATATCTCCCGGGCGGATTCCCGCTCCCGTCATGGAGTCGCCCGCGGCGCGGACAAAAAAGGTCGCGGCAGGCCGGTGAACCAGCAGTTCGTTCAAATCCAGCGGCGACTCGATATACTGCTCCGCCGGTGAAGGAAATCCCGCCACGACAGGTGTTGCCATCAGGGGCGGGTTGCCGCATTCCGTTTGTTTCGCTGTTTTCTTCTGATGCATTGTGCGTTTATTTTTCCAGATCTCTTCTATGCGTAAGATAGCATTGCGAAACAGGGTTTGCAAGGGCATTGAGGAAAGTGGCTGCCCCGGAGAGCGTTTCCAGATTGTCTTCTCCTGAAAGTTGCTCCACTACGTCTGCCAATTTGATTTGTGATTCAGAAATTCTGATTTGCAATCAGAAATACCTATGTTATCTTACTCTTAATGACAGAAATATGATGCAATGTTGCATCATATTGACTGTCAATTTATGAACATGGAGAAAAGTGTCACCTGTTTTTTTACTGAAAAACAGAACCATTTATTCCCGCACATGACAAGTGCCAAATAGCTCTCTTAATTATAATATTTGCCAAGGGAGCTACCAAAATTATTAGTAACTTCTTTATGATACTATAAATTTCGGAGGAAAAATGATAATTGGAAGATGTAATAGTTCAGAAAATTCGCGTAACAGATATGATGAAACCTTCTGCATATTTTCTTTTATGCAAGATGCAGATGGGATTTGGCGTGTCCATTTAAAATTTTGCTGTAAAATTATTTTAATGATAGTATTTTTAATTTCATTTTTTTGGTTTTTCTATGCAATATATACTTATATTAATCAGGGCCAACACGTGGGTTTATTTGTTTTTGTTGGAGTTTTTTTTGCTGCTATTGGTATCATGGGGATCATTTCCTGTTATACTCGTTATTTTGAGATAGATCCGAATAATAAGATAATTGTTTACGGGGCGTATAATAAAAAATACAGCAAGAATAAATATTTAATTAAGGCTATGTCACAACAAACAGTTGATAAATAGCCATTTTTATAGGGGAGTATCAGAACTCCCCTACAAACTGTTATTTGCAGTTATCTATACTCATTTGGAATTTCGATATGAAGTGTCTCACACAATAACTTCACATCATGTGCATCATTTTCATCAAACTCGTATCCCAGATGGAACATTACTTGACTATATGGTTCAATACAGGAAACCTCTATTTCCTCAATTCTTCCTTTACCCGAAAAAGTTTCTACCGGAAAACAATCCCCATCATAAAGAATTTCACCTTCGTCCGTATATTCAAAACAATGCAAATCAATAATTCTGTTTTTCAAATCTTCCCATACAGTATGGTTCAATGTTGTATATTCCATCTTAATCTCATAAAAGCCATTAGCTTTCATTATTTCTATAAAGTTCTGATAATCGTTCTTTTCTACAAAAATGTCAATATCATTATGGGCTCTTGACTGATATCCAAGAAGAGCATCTACACCCCAGCCACCATCAAGAAAGACTTTAATCTCCGCATCTATTGCAAATTGAAGAATCTGTTTTACATCTGTTATATTGACCATCTTATCATCTCCACAAATTCTAATTAGGCGACCAGAGGAACTGCTGGTCTGTTTGATAAATCTCTGCATTTAGCAGTTTTCAATGTTGCCAAAACGAAAGTGTCATGTGCGGGAATAAATGGTTCTGTTTTTCAGTAAAAAACAGGTGACACTTTTCTCCCTGTTAATAAATTGACAGTCAATATGATGCAACAATGCATCATATTCTGTCAATAAGAGTAAGAT
>NZ_VUNS01000059.1 GCF_009695545.1 Victivallis lenta
GGAGAGACTCCGACCGCTCTCGCCACATCGACAATGGTTGCCGTTCGTTTCGCCATATCCGTCAATTTTCCTTACCTGATCAAATCCATCATCAATCAAAACGTTTTGAAGCAAAATTCAAAAAAAAGAATCAAATCGTTTTGACTGAATCTGCTATTATTATGAACGATCTGATCCCAAATGTCAAGAGCCGAAGCGAAAAAAATGCCGATTTCTTTCGAAACGGCAGTTAAACAAGCATAATGCCTCGTGTTTTTTCCGGGATGAGCATCGCAAAAGAGCGCCGCGCCATGCATCCTGACGACGGCGCTCCGGTCAGCATCCATCAGCTCAAATGTGCCGTACTGTCACGGTCACTCGGCCGGAGTGAAACGCAGCAGTTGCGGTTTCAGCGGGGCAAGCTCGAATTCGGGCTGGAAGTCCGCTTCCCGGATCAGATCGAACCATTTCCCGGCGCCTTCCAGCTGAATCCGGCGCGGTTCGAAATTGTAGTTGACCAGATTGACCAGCCACGCTCCTTTTCCGTCCGGAACCATCCGGAAGAAGATGCCGCTGTTGCCGTCCTCGTGCGCCACCTTCACAGCGGCCGGTAGCGGTGCGACGCCGCTGCGGTGAATCTGCGCCGTTAACGCCGCGGCATTTTCAGGCGCCGCCGGCTCCGTCGGGAAATCCGGCGCGGCCGGCCGGCCGAACTCATCCTGCGCCAGGCTGCCCGGTGTAAGCGCGATCCGGCCGCCGTTCTCCGTGAACTTCTTCATCCCCAGCCGCGCGGCGCGGGAGACGTTTTTCGCTCCGGCCACATAGAGCAGCCTGCTGTTTCCGAATTCGCCGCGGGCGAGCTGCCGTTCCGTGAGAAAGCGCGGCCGGTAGCCGGTGAAGCAGAGCGCGGTGTAGAGTGCGTCGGTTTCAGCACGATAGGAGCCGGAATTGAGGATGGTGGCCGTCGGCGAGTAGAGAAGCGCCACCTCCGGCCGATCATCCGTGAACTTCCGGATTTCCGGTGCAAGACGGAGGCCGTCGAGTCCGGAAAGGCAGTGCGCGGCGATGTTGCCGGGGCGCAGGAAGATGTTTCCGATGAAGGAGTGCGACGGATTCTGCTTCGCAAAATCGTACTGATAATCGGCCCAGACCCAGGTCGCCAGCGTACTCGCGCCGGTGATGAACTGCTGGAAGTTCGCCGTATAGATGTGGTCGTTCGACACCGGGCGCGTCTCGCCGTCCGGAATGATGTGGTTCTCGGTGTTGGCAATCGACATCGGTTTGGCGGACATCTGGATCTCGTGCGTCATCGCGGTCACATCCCAGTCCGCAATCCAGCGGCCGCGCCGGTAAAAGTAGTTGTCGTTGCCGTTGTATTCGCTGAAGTCGCCCATCAGCTCGGGATCGACGCCGGAGGCGTATTCGAACGGGGAGCTGAACACCATGATCTTGGTGTGGACCGGCATTCCGGGAACCGCTTTCTTTACCTCTTCCGCCAGCAGCCGGTGCCAGTCGGCAAAGGCCTCGCGGGCAAAGGTGTAGAATTCATACTTCGCCGCCGAATCGTTCCCGGTTACCGCATCGAGCATCGCATCGCAGTCGGCGAACCCGGTTCCGGCGATCTTGTTGAATTCGGCAATGGAGCCGTATTTCTTCTCCATATACTTTTTGAACTCCTGCCGGGAGAACGGATTGTCCGGGCGGCAGGCGGTATAGACCGGCTCGTTGGTAAGGCAGATGCTGTGAATCGCACCGAAATACGGGCTCTCTTTCAGCTTCCCGAACAGCGCGGCGATATACTCCCGGACCATCTCCCGCGCCTTGGGCTGATTGACCTCGTATTTGAGGAAACCGGAGGGCGCCGCCAGCTCCGGATACTTCTTCAGCAGCCAGTCGGGATGATAATGAGGTGAGATGAGCAGCGCGATCGTATTGTTGTTCTTCCATGCTTTTTCCAGCATCGGAAGAATACGCGAATTCACAATGGAATAGTCCGGCTCGAATTCACGATTCTTTCCTTCGCGCGGGAACAACCGGCTCGGCCCCAGCTCGATCTGCACCACATTGACTCCCATGCCGGGGAACACAGTCATGTCACGGTCGATGTCGCCGAAGTGCCCGAAGCCGGTGAAGATCACCGGGCGGCGCTCCCGGCGGCCGTCTTCGCAAACCGCGTCGGCCACAGGCCACCCGTTTTCGAGCGTGATCGTTCCGGACTGATACTTCCACGCCGCCGGAAGCCTGCCGTCGCCGCGGAGCGTATTCAGATTCTCTTCGAGAAGGTCCAGCATATCTGCGGTTTCACGGGCGGTCATCGCGGCCTGTTCCGCGTAAAACAGTTTTTCACCGTCGCCGGAGGCGTTCTTCAACCGCTTCCGCAGCAACGGCAGATGACGGTCGAGCACTGCGATCGGCACGGAAACGCAAACGGCGTACGGGCGGTCGCCGTAAACCGATGCGAACTCTTTCTTCAACCGTTCCAGCCGGGCGCAAAGTTCCGTCAGCAATTCATTCTGCTGTTCATAGAGATCGGCTTTGACGGCCTGCGCAGTGCCGACGCTCTTGCCGTTGAGTTTGAAGTCAACCGTGTAGTTGCCTTTGGCGAGCCCGTCCAGCGTCAGCGAAAACGGGGCAAGGACGAGTTCGCCCGGTTTCACGCCCCGGATGTCGGCAATGCTGCGCAGAAATTTCTTCCCGGCGGCGTCGGAGAGTTCGGCGGTCAGCACCGCATTCTCCGGAGCCCGCGAAAGCAGCAGCCGGCCTTCCAGAATCTGCGCCGAAGGGGTGGACGGCAGCTTTGCCAGAACGCCCGGACTGCCGGTATCCAGCAGCGCCTGGATATACTGTGTGGCGTATTTTTTGTCGTGCAGCCCCGGCGTCAGGAAATAGGCGGTACGGTGTGTGGCGGAATCCGAGTCGTTGATGACGATGGTAAAGCCGAATTTTCCGCTTTTCTTCACGTCGCCGAGGAGTTCCCAGCGGAGCCGGGCTGCGAGGAAATAGCCCTGCTCCGTGCGAAAAACACGGGTTTCCGCCAATTCGGCGGGAAGCGGCTTTCCGGCCTGCGCTCCCCCGTCCCAGCACCAGCTCTGAACGGCGCCGTCCCTGCCGACCGAGAAGCCCGCTTCGAAATCGGTGTCGGACGACATGGCGGCGAAAGCTGCGGCGCGGTCGATGCGGATCTGGATGCTGTCTCGCTGCCACATGTCGCTCCCTGCTCCCGGCAGCGAGACATCGTCATTCACCCGGGCCAGCAGAATCAGGCCGGCGTCATCGTAACCGAGCGCCACGTCGGCGGAAAAGTTTTTCGCGTCCGGCATCTTTCCGTCGGCGGCGTTCTCCGAGGAAAGCGGCAGCCGGAAAACAGGCAGCCCTGCCGGAACCGTCTTGAGTTCGTCGAATTTACCGGGCAGCCGGTCCACGGCGTAAACCCGGTTTTTCTGCCAGAGCGCGGAGCCCAGATTCGGCGCGGTTTTCGGCACGACGGAGATATCGTCGATCCACACGCCAGGTGCAACGTCTTCGGAGATGATGACGACCGGAGTGCTCCCATCCTTGCCGACCTCATCCTTCGCAAGCCGGAACGGCATCTCGTAGGTGCGCCACTTGTCGGTCAGCGGCTGGAGTCCGAGGCGGTGGGCCCATTTGCTGCCGACCGCCAGCGTGATTCCCTGCCCCTCCCCGCGGGCATGCACCTTCAGCACGTAATCGATCTCCGGCTGGAGCCGGACGATCTGGGTCAGAACGCCGTAGACATTCGCATTCTTCGGCGTGGTATTGACGAATTTGAATGACGTTTTTCCGGTCAGGGCCGATGCCGCGTCAACGGCGCCCGTCACGTCGGCGCCGCCGGAAATCCGGTAAGACCACCCCGGCGGAAGCTGCCCGGGAATGCCGTCGAAGGAACCGTTGAGCAGCAGATTGTCTCCCATCGGCACGAGCCTGACGTCGTCGATATCGAATTCGGCGGGTCCCTCGGTGATCAGCCTGACGCCGCAGAGGTTCTCCCCCTCCATCCTGTCCGCCGGAACCCGGAGGACGAACTGATGCTGCGTCCAGCCGCCGCCGGAGGCTCCGGCGACCGGCCGGCGGATCAGCCACTTGCTGCCGAAGGCCCAGTTCGCATTCGTCTCCTTTGGCCCGCGGATTTTGTAGCTGAAAAGGTAATCCGTATCCGGCCTGAGGCTGACCGTCTGGCTGAGGAGCCCGAACCGGTTGGGTTTCTTCCCGGTCTGCCGGTTCACGATCCGCAGGCACTTTTCACCTTCGGCGCCCGGCGTAGTGGAAAACGCGGTGACCGGAACGTCACCGCTGCGCGAAAAGTTCCATTCGAGCGGCACACTGTCGCCGCCCGCCCGTTCGAACGAACCGTTGCGCACCAGATTGGAGTCGGCCGAAGCGGTCAGGGCCGCGGCTGCGGCGCAGCCGGCCAGCAGAATTCTCTTTCGTTGTCTCATGCTTGTTCTCTTTCCTTCTCAATAGGGTGTTGCTGTTTCAATTCATGTCGTCGATCAGTTTAAGCCGCGCGTCCAGCGTGGTTCCCTTGCGGTAGCTGTTGAGCGAAACCCAGCCGCAGGAGCCGTCGGCGCGGGAAACCGAGATGCCGTTGTTGTGTTCCGGCATCGGCTTGCTGACCTCAACTCCGTTGCGAAGCAGCATATCTCCGCTGATACAGTAGGTGATGACCTCGTTCTTCAGGCGGGCGAACGATTTGTTGAAGCTGTCGGCCTGGCAGTAAACGTTCGACGAATCCCGGGTGTAAAGATAATCCGCGAAATTCGTCTCATTCGTCCAGCCGCCGTTCGGTTTTGCCGGACAGCGGAGAATATTCGGACGGCGGAGCGAATTTGCCGCGCCGTTGTCGCGCACCCGCTTGGCATAGTCGGGCGCGCCGCCGAAGTATCCCCCGGCAGCCACGATGCCGAGCCCGACGTTCGTCGCCTCCGAAAGCGAGCGGATTTCCCCGCCGGAACCGACCACGCTGACGAAATGCGGCGGCAGCAGATCGCGGTAGTCGCTGCAGTACATATTGATTCCGGTGATGATCTGTTTCTGGTTCCCGATACAGCTGGCCAGATAGGCCCGTGCCTGGGCTTTGCCGAGCGCCGGCAGCAGCATCGAGGCAAGAATGGCGATGATGGCGATAACGACCAGCAGTTCAATCAAGGTGAAATGCTTTCTCATGATGCGAACTCCTTGAATTTTATTTTTTACTTACTTGGCGAGCTGATGCACGGCGTAATTGGAGTCGTACCAGGTCCGGAGATTGTAGGGCATCGAATTGAGCTCCTCGCCGGTATGCAGCGCGGCGTGCCCGTCGCCGAACGCGACGGAGATGCGGGAGTTGTGGGCCGCTGCTACCGCGGCATTGTCCATCAAACTCCCGTAGCCGAAGCGGGGATACCCCTTCTGCGTGGTGGAACGATAGGTGTCGGCGAAAACCAGGACGTCGCTCGGATTGGTCATCCGCGCCGGAAACAGCGTATAGTATTCGGGAGGTCCCGGATATTTCCGCTGAATGTAGTTGCCGAGCCTGTTCAGCCGGTCGCCGGTCCACTCCCCGCTGTGCTCCATGCCGAACGTGCTGGACCAGTTGTTGAAAGGCGTCATATTCGGAATGGTCGTGCACTGCAGAGATGCCTTCGGGATATAGCCGCCGCCCTGCACGTTGTAAGTTCCGTTCGCGGAAGGCGAATTGGTGAGGATCGCAACCCAGAGTCCGGCGGCGGTGTCGTTGTTCGCATTCTGCATGTAGCCGATATAGAATCCGTCGAAATCGCCGGCATACTGCGCCTGAGCCAGTATCGCCTGTTTTTTATTGTTGACGCACTGGGTTCCGCGAGCGCTGTCCCGCGCTTTATTGAGTGCGGGGAGCAGCATGGCCGCCAGAATGGCGATGATCGCAATCACCACCAGCAGCTCGATCAGGGTAAATGGATTCTTTTTCATCTCTTTTTTCCTCCGTTTGCGCATAATCGTCAGTATGTGAAATGACGATCGGGAAACGCAGAGAACGCCCTCAACGGGTACGGAGGAAAAGAGATAACGATGTTCGACAGTCAAATAATGGAAAGAGCAGATCGGACGGCCGCGGCGGACGCCGGCGGCGGCAGAAAATATCAGGCGGCAATGCAGTGCATTGCAGATAAACGGTTTGAAGGTTCGACGGGAATCCCGTGCAACTTCACATACTGACGATTATGCGTCTCTTGCGTCCGATCGGCGACGGAGTCGCGGATCACGAGCGGCATCTCGGGCGTCATCCGGCCCGGGGTCAGCGGTCTCCGGTTCAGTTTCGTCACCAGCAGCTCGACCGTGTGCCTGACGATCTCCTCCACCGGAAAGC
>NZ_VUNS01000060.1 GCF_009695545.1 Victivallis lenta
GCTTTTTAGGACAGCTGATTTACAACAAAGGGGGGCTACTTTTGAGAATTGGTGTGAAATAGATGAAAATGAGGGGGCGTAATCAGAAAATTACGCCATTTTGAAAATTGTTAGGACAGGTGTGATCAGAAATAAAACTTGTGATTACCAACGCAATGAAAGATTTTACTTGGAATATAACGGAGAAAAACAGCAAAAAGAACATAGAATTAACAAAATGTGCACAAAAAATGACGCAATCAGAATTTATGCGTCGCATAGCAGAGGATATTGCTCCTAAAGGAGAGTATCTTTATTCGATCAATTTATCCGAGTTATTTATTGAAAAACCACCTCATCGGAGAGAGTCTGCGCAAGGTCGTCCTCAAGGAGGAGTCCGAAGGAGAATCCCTGGCTGCCCGAGTGAATTTTGGCGACGATTTCATTATCCCCCGGTTTGAGTTCCGTCCGGACGCAGACCGGATGAGACGCTCCGCCGTGGGGACCGTCCAGGGTCACAGCCAGTTTGCCGTTGATCCAGAGTTTGACGAAGTAATCGGCCTTGACTCCGAGAAGGATTTTACCGCCTTTGCTCTTCAGCGTGGTCCTGGCGTAACAGACGCCGCGGTCGTGCCTGCCGGTCAATTTGCCGAAATCGATGGTTTCGCCTTCGGTCGGAGGAACCGCTTTCCACTCGGTCTCTTCCGTTGTTTCGGGGGCGAACCGCGTCTGAAAATCCGGGCTCGGCCACGCGAGGGTCTCGCCGCCGAAAGGCCCGGCCCACTGCCAGCCGGACGCAGGAACCGGAGTCCACTTGAAATTAGCCAGCAGTTCGTCGTTCACCGGTCCCTGCGGTGCCAGGCCGGCTGCTGCTGCGGTGTCGCCCGCCACCAGCAGGTAACCGAGCTTCACCGGCTGGTCGGAGAGGGGCCGGATGAGCAGTTTATGCAGCCGGGGCTCCAGCTCTTTGCCGAAAAGCTGGTAGCCGTAACCGTTGCGGATATCGCAGTTGACGTGGGCGAAAGTGCGGCCGTCCACGCTGGCCCGGAAGCTTCCGGCGGTCCGGTCGAGAATGTAGAAAAGCCCCAGCTCCGTTCCATGCGCATGGAGTTCGAGCGGAGCCGGCGGCCGGGAGCTGGCGAGCGTGCCGAGGAACACCCTGTCATACCAGGTGGAGAGCGTCGATTCCTCTTTCCAGCCCGGCGCGGAGAGCCCGGACAGCGGAATCATTTTCCCGTCGAGAATCAACGGTTTGGCGCTCAACGGTTTCGGCAGGGGGGCGGGAGTCGGGGCGGGGGCCGGGACGCCGTCCTGCGGCAGATACGGCGTGAGCGCTTCGGCGATCCAATCCCAGTAGAGGCGGTAGCCGGCCGCGTTGGGGTGGACGTCATCGCTCATCAGTTTTTCCCAGGGAGTTCCGGTGGTTTTCAGGTATTCATCCAGCCGGACCTGCAGATCGATGTTGACCAGATTGTAGTGGGCAGCCACCTTTTCATGGCGGTGGCGGATCGACCCCGTGCGCGCCGCGGTTTCGATGAAGACGATGGCGGGCGGCCGCGGCAGCCGTTTGAGCCTGACGACCATGCTCTCCAGATAACGGACGGCATCTTCGTCGGAGAGACCGCCGTCGTTAACGGCGTATTCGATCAGCACGAGATCGGGCTGCAGGGCGATAACGTCGCGCCCGATCCGGAAAATGCCCAGATGGCTGCCGGTTCCGCTGATTCCCGCGTTGAAGATACTGACCCGGGATTTCGGGAACGTTTCCTTCAGCCAGGGGTCGACCCAGGCCCTGCCGCCCTGGGTGATCGAGCCTCCGAGCGCGACCGCCGTGACGGGCTCTCCCGCGGCCGCCCTGGCGAAAAAGGCGCGCAGGTCGTCGCCGGTGTTTCCGGCAGCGGTCTGGAAAAAGGCGAAAACGGCAAGAAGGAACAGTAGAAAAAGACGCATATGATTGATTCCTTTACGGTGATTCTCCAACATTGTGAAACGGTTTCCTCTGAACGGTCAGATCAGCCCGGCAATGCTCCCGAAACGAGTTCGGCGTTTCTTCCGGAAATGGACAAGGTGCGGCCGGTTTCTTCCGGCGCTCATCGCCCGCTGCAACTGACTCCGCATCTTCGCCATCTCCGTTTGCTTCATCGATGAGGTAAATATACTGCAGATGGAGTAAAATGCAAATCAGGAACCTGCCGCGGCAGGTTCATCATTCAAACCATATCCGGGGGCGTCGATAATCTCTCCGCAACTGCCGCTCCGCGGCGGGATATGCTGTTCCGGCGGAGCATCATGCCGCCTTTCGCGCCGCCCCCGGCCATGCCGGGCAGAACGGTGAAAAGATGTGCGCCGCCCGAAACCCGTTCCGTCCGCGAGGAAGCGGCAGCCGGTGCGGCGAAACTCACGGCGCGGTCATTGCGTCGGAAATGAAAATATGCTATGCCAGGTTGTTTTCCCGATAGGCCTGAGGCGAAATTCCGTAAAAACGACGGAATTCAGCGGAAAAGGACTTCGGATTTTCATAGCCGACCATTCCCGCCGCCTCCTTGATCAGCAATCCCCGATTGAGCAATTCTGCGCCCCGCTTCAACCGGAACTGCTTCCAATAGCGGTAAGGAGTCGTGCCGAATGTTTCCCGGAAACGCCGATTCAGGACCGGCAGGCAAAGGCTGTATTTACGGGCGATTTCTCCCATATTTACTTTTTCATGGAGCCGGGATTCCAGTTCATCCCTGATCTGCGCGATCGACGACTGGGACGACCGGTCTGCTCCGGCCTGAGACAGCAATTGAATGACCTCCAAAGCACAACCGGCCAGCCGATGAGCAATCGGCTCCCGGAGACTTCGCAGTTTTCCGGCACGCTTGAGCAGGTCGAAAAAAGGGCGCCTGTCCGGAATCCTGCACCACAGCATCTGTTCGAGACGGTAAAGCTGCAGAATGCCGTCGAGGCCGCTGCCGTTGAGAATGATTTCGAATGCCGCGCATTTTTTGCCCGGCAGGTAGAGGAAGTCATTCCTGCAATGCGGTTTCAACAGCACGCAGTCGCCCGCCTCCGCCAGAAGCACATCCTCTTCGCAATGGAAGTACATCTCTCCCCGGCAGATAAACATCACGGAAAGCAGGTTGTTCTGCCTGGTCCTCCGCTGATAATATTTCCGGTGCATTTCCGCATACTGGATATGTTCGAGATAGAGAAGTTTCGGTTTATCCTCAAGATCTTCAAAATTATGAATGACGATTTTCTCAGGATAGCCGTTGCCGTATCCGGTGAAAGAATCCGTACTTTTCCAGCATCTGCCGGTTTCTGCATCGAACAGGGTTGAATCGCACAGAAATTTCATGATTGCGTACCTTTTTTTTCTTTTTTCTTCCCTGATAAGTTAATCGCCTATTCCGGGCTTTTCAACTTCCCGGTATAATATTTACCAGAGAAACACGTACGTTTCCAATAACCATCGGAGGAAAAGAAATGAAAAAAGCATACCAGATGCCTCACTTTCCCGGCCGTCGCCTGCTACTCGTCGCCGCTGCTTTTGCCGGATGCCGGGAATGGCTTGCCCGTACCTGTCCGGATCGTTACAGGCCGGCAAAGCATTTCACATTGAAGGGTATCGAGATGAGAAAGAGTGGATTTACGTTAATTGAGCTGTTAGTCGTTATCGCCATCATCGTCATTCTTGCGTCGATATTGTTGCCGGCGTTGAACAAAGCCCGGGATAGAGCAAAATCAATTTCCTGCCTCAACAACTTGAAACAGCTGGGGAACGGGGCGCTGATGTATGTATCTGATTATGGCACATTGTGCAGAAGTACCGACTCCAACCCGGTCCGTATTCCGATGTGGGATCCTACTTCAGCGCCAGTAGACCGCGATAATGCCCCTTGGATGGTAATGTTGGCTCCTTATGTTGGCGGGCAGTGGTTTTATATCCAATATGAATTGGCAAAAGTTTTTCACTGTCCCTCCACGGTTCCCGATTCTCAGGACATCTCTCCTACGAACGGGAAATGCTACGGAGCCAGTTCTCTCTGTTTTAATGAAAAATATGGTTCTGCTGTGATCAATCGGAATTTTAGTTCGCTTTCTTCCCGTGTAATGCTTATGGATATCAATAGGCCTTACTATTCTGGAACTGCCAGCGGTTGCCGTTTCTGCCTTGACCTTAACAGCCGCCAGGCATTCCGGCATAACGGCCGGCTCAACGCCGTGTTTTCCGACGGCCATGCGGGAACCGCTACTTACGACGAAGTTCCCAAGCAGCTTAGCCATGATGACAGCAAATCATTCTGGGGCGACAAAGACAAAGACAACACCAATTGCTGGGTGGCGCATTGATCTTGCATCATATTGCCAGAATTGTTCCGGTCAGGGAAATCGGGGGAGCGATCAGTGAGGCTCGTTGATGACGAGGACGTAACTGTGTTGAACTGGACTAAATTAGAGAATTAAGATAAATGGGTCAGACGTGTCCTAACAATTAGCCAAAAAGGCGGAGCCAAACTTTGTCCGTAACAGTATATTACGGTTGCCTAACCCCAAAGGAGGGCTCCGTAATGAAAAATACCTCGATAAGTCTGTTTCGTCA
>NZ_VUNS01000061.1 GCF_009695545.1 Victivallis lenta
AGTCCGTCCTTGGCGCTTCCCCGGTCAGCCAAAAAAATTCGTGTTTTTTTCAATCAAGGTCGGCACAATAAATTCAGGAACTTCTCTCGATTCGCGGGAGCAGTTCAAAAAAACAGGAAAACTTGAAATAATTATATTTTTTGTTATTTTATTTGTATTATTCCTGATCTTCGGCTCGGGAGATTAAGAAATTAGTTTAATATAATCATCGACAAAAAACTACAAATATTGGAAAATATTAATATGCTGAAAATAAAATGGCTGACTACGACCACCTGCGGCCTTGCTTCTGCTGCAGTGGTATTGGGTTGTAAAGCCTGTCCTCTGCCTGCATCAATATCGCAGGATATGACTGTTACGACACTGGCGGCGTATGATCCCGCGCGCCCATTTAGCGATTTACCGGCAGTCGCCGACAGCGGCAAGAAGGTGGCGGTAGACGGCCTCCTGTTCCCGGTCAGCAGCGCCGCCGGGAATGTCGGCTATATGCTGCTGGAAGCACTCGGAAACGACAACTTCCGAACAATCTGTTTCGTTTATGCTCCGAACCCGCAGCAGCTCGATAAATTCGCCGGGAAGATAGTGCAGGCCGTCGGCCGAAGCTACCGGGTCGAGGGATGGGAAATGCCGGTAATGAGGCTCGAAACGATTTCCGTTAATGAGACCGAAACCGATATGAAAGTCAGCGCCGCCGTGGAGACCCGCGCACAGCTTGAGCTTGGAACCAGATACTATAACCGTCAGGATTACGCTGCCGCCATCCCGCATTATCAGAAGGCCGCCGCCAGCGGATCAAAGCGGGCGCAGTTCTATCTGGCTAAATGCCGCTTTTTCGGACAGGGAGTCACCGGTAACAAAGCCGAAGCCCTGAAGGAGATTACCGTCTTGGCCGAGAAGGGACACGGCGAATCTCAATTCTTCCTGGCGGTCTGCTGTTATACTGGTGATGGTATGGAACCCAACCGTCCTGAGAGTTGGAAATGGTGCCGCCGCGCCGCTGAAAATAACGTCACCGGAGCCGTACTCAAAATGGTTGAATACTACGATGAGGTGGAGCCGGATAAAGAACAACTGGCATTCTGGGCCGGGAAAGCAGTCGAACATGCCGACAAGGGGGATGCAACGGCGCAATTCTGGGTCGGGCTCTGGTACTCCAAAGGCGGCGTGATTCAGAAAGAACCGGACGAAGCTAAATGCCGGGAGTACATCAGACGCGCCGCAGAACAGCAGCATCCCGATGCCGTTAAACTGATGAACGCATTTGAAAAATAATGCCTCTTCTGCACTTTGTGAAAAATTGAACTCAAATGACCACCTGTAATTTGCGGTTTGGCAGATCATATATTTTCAGGATCATATACTCATCATCCCGATAGCCGTATGCCTGGCGCAACATCGTACGTACCTTGTATGAAACAATACACTTCGGTGATATAGTCTTCCGTGAGCATGCTTGAATACCTTTCTAAGTTGGTTGCAGCTAACCTAACTTAATCGATATTTCGGCTATTAATAGCCCAAGCATGCTCTTTTTCGTTTTTTACCAATAAAACTTGCACACGGCGTTTATTATTTTCAATATATAGTCATTGACGGAGAAGTTTCTTTTGTCTTACTTTTCTCTTATGAAGGTGTGTTTCAGACCTTCTCCCGGTAAATTCTCCGGGGGAGTAAAGGTCTAGGCTTTTTGATTGGAGAGCATTTTTTGATGGAAACACACGTTGGAAAGCAGATTTTTGATTATCAATTTTTCTCTGTCATACATTCATTTTGTGATCTTTTATCAAAATAACATCTTGGTAATTAATGAATAAAACAAAATTTACCTACAAAGGACATATGTTCAAAAAATCAAAAGGTCGGTTACCATATTCACGCAATTCATAACAAAAGTCTTTGTCTCTTCTCCGTTTTGAGCCAGTTTTTTTGAAAAAAGTTGTACCAAATGCGTCAAGAGGGGGCTGGCACATGAGAAGAAGAGTTATTAAAAGATAAATAGCCAATCTTTTTGAAATTGGCTCAATTGTGAAGTGGGAATGTCAACTATTACAATTTTTAATTGTGCCAAGCTGGCACATGTAACACTATATATCGTAACCACATCAACGAATATCCTGAAGTGCGTATCAAATATTTTGTGCCGGATGAACGCAAAAGCGGAGGGGCAATAGTTGAGGGGTTTGGAGTTGTCAAAAAAATATCCGACGCAGATGCAACCGTCACGCTGGCTGACGGTTGTAAAATTCGATTATCAGACATCGTTGATTTGAGCATTGGCTGACTTGCTTATTTGCAAATTTTGATTTTTTTCATTTTTTTTCGGTTGTAATTATATTTTTGTATGGTATATTAGACAGGTTATGGGTTGCACCTTTGTGCAATCTGTTTTTTTGCGAATCTTGCGAGTTTGCCGGATAGCGGAAATCACAACAAAGCAACAGGAAACTTAATATGAATGAATTATGCTTCATTATATCGGCAGGGGCATGCTTACTGCTTTCAGCATGTTCGGTTTATACGCCTGCAACTCCACCATCCGGATTTATACATATTTCAGATGTAGTGCCGGATGCAATTCTTGAAATCCGCTATTTTTCCACCTATAACTTTGTCGGGGAACGGATCGATGGTTACGAACAGCCTACTGCATTGCTTACCGTGGAGGCTGCCACAGCTCTGAAAGCGGTCAGTGATGATGTCAAAGCACAAGGTTACCGTCTGAAAATATTTGATGCCTACCGTCCCCAGCGGGCTGTCAACCATTTTGTTGCTTGGGCAAAAAAGGCGGAAGATGTACGCATGAAGCCATATTTTTACCGGAATCTGGATAAAAGCGTTCTCTTCCCGCGTGGCTACATTGCGGAGAAATCCGGACACAGTCGGGGCAGCACGGTCGACTTGACACTATTTGATATCGCGACAGGCAAAGAAGTCGATATGGGAGCAACCTTTGACTGGTTCGGCAAGGAAAGCCACTCTGACTGGTGCGGCAATCCTGAAACGGGAAAATATACCGGAAAATTCCCCGGCAATACTCCGCCAACCGATGGTGAAATTAATGAGGTGCAATTCAAAAACCGGATGATTTTACGCAAGGCGATGATTCGTCACGGCTTCCGGCCGCTTCCGGAAGAATGGTGGCACTTCACGCTGGCAAAAGAACCCTATCCGGATACTTATTTCACTCATCCTGTCAAGTGAATCACCCTCCTTCGTTGAGATGGTCGGTTCCGTTCACTGTGGAATGAACACCGGCGACAAGCCTGTTATCCTTGATATGTTCTACCTTTCGCAGAAAGGAATGCCGCTTGCCCTCCAGCATCCCGAGATCCCGATGAAGTAAGGGCGGAATGCAGTGCATACGGAATTTCAGAGATGACCTTTGAGTCCTGCTGAAATTCCGTTTTTTATTTTTCTGCAAAGAGCAGTCTAAAAACTCCGTATCGGGATGCAATGGTCGACGATTTTTGAAAAAACAGCAAAAAATCAATTTTTCTTCTGTTGTACGATAGTTACCGGATTATCAGAAAATTGAACTCGGCTTTTGTATCCTTTTAATTTTGGCATCCGGCATCTTTCAGCCATGCTTTTACCGTTGTTCGTCCGACTCCGGTTTGTGCTGTAATTTGAGCAATGGTTGCTCCGTCTTTGCGTGCATTGATTACCTCCAGCCTTTTTCTTCGCTGTACTTCTTGATCATTTCTTGTTTCCTTTCTGTTTTACTTAATGATCTGACGGAATACATAAGATAGCATTTTGAGCAGAAAAAATCATTTTTTGCAAAAAAAATGTTGACGAAGCACGCTATTAATAGAGAGGCTTCTCTCCTGTTTTTAATTACCAAAGAAAGGATTTTTTTATGGAACTATGTCATTATTAAATTCAAGCGGATTTATTCCGACAATTCGGTATTACAAGTATGTAATGGATGCAAAAACGACACCTTGTGCGAGTTGCCTGCGTTTTGCCGGAGAAATTTTTGCTGAAAATGATGTAAATATTCCATTTCTGCCACGGCATCCCAACTGCGATTGTTTTTTGTTGAAGTCGATCAAGAGGAATATATCAAACAGAAAAATTTTGAATTCGGAAAAATGACTCACGATAAATGGAGCAAACAAAGTAATGAAGAAAAATATTTGTGGTCACACCTGTCCTAACAAACTTTTGAAGGGGTGAAAAAAGTGGAGCCAACTTGTCCGTAATAGTATATTACGGTTGCCTAAACCACAAGGAGGCTCCGTAATGAAGAATACATCAGTCAGTCTTTTTCGTCAAGTGTTGGATTTGATACCGAAGCGAGAATTTGAAGAAATAGTCATGAAACACAATGGAGACAAGCGAAAACAGTCCTTTGACAGTTGGGCACATTTTGTGT
>NZ_VUNS01000062.1 GCF_009695545.1 Victivallis lenta
TCGACTACTTCGGCTTCCGCTGCTACGACCCCGACCTCGGCCGCTTCCTCACCCGCGACCCCTCCGGCTACCCCGACGGCCCGAATAACTACCTGTATTGCATGAACAGCCCGGTCAATAAGATTGATCCTTTGGGGTTGGAAAGTTCATTGTGGGATGATATTAGGACAACATTTTCAAGTCTGGAGGGATATGCCAGTGTTGCTGCCGGCTTTTATCAAGGGGTGGGGCATGGAGCTAAAAATATTGCGGTGGGGGTGGGAGAAGCAGTTGTTCAAGCAGGGGCCAATGCAGTTGACACAGTGGGTGCCGCATATGAAATAGGTCAGCGATCTCAGGCCGAATTTATAGAGAGCATTACTGGCAAGCCGCAGCAAGTTCAGCGTGTGGAGGCCGTTGGTAACCTTGGGCAATCGGTGGAGCGAGGAACACTTAACACCGCGAAGTACTACTGGGATACTTCTGCCAATATAGCCACTGCTGGAATCTATGATCAGGTTATGACTGCCACAGATATGGCAAAAGGTGACATATCGGTGGAAGAAGGATCAAAGCGAGTTGGAGTAGGTGGTGTATTTCAAGCAGGAGGAGCAGCTTTAAGTTATTTGCGACGTGGGAAGCTTGGGAGTTCACAGGAAAATACTACACAAACAGCGGTAGAAACGACTAAAGCAAATAATAGACCCACGAAGCCAGGAAAAGATATTGTAGGTACTGAACACAGTGCGATGCGTCCAACTCAAGATTCTATACATCCGGACAGGGTTGTATATTATGAACAATTAATAGATCAAGGTGTCGAGTTAAAACCCATCCAGGTGACTACCAATTCTGATGGAGGAATATCCATTCTTGATGGTCATCATCGATATGTTGCATCTCAAAGAAAAGGAGTTCCTATCAGAACTTATGAGGAAAGTCCTAATGGACCTAGAGGAATGGATAATTGGAAAGACATTGTATATGAAAAATTTGAGATTGATGAGTAATGTCTTTCTTGATGATACTGAGTATTGAATTTATTGTTGTTGATTTTGATAAGGGTTTGAAGTATGGGAATTGAATCGCTAGTTTTATATTACCGGCCTGATGATGATAATGAAATAGAATATATATTAAAAGATAGTAATATAAAATTACAACAAAATAGCCAATATGATGGTCAATTTATTTTTACTGATAATAAATCCTACTGGATGGATATCATGGTTGAGATGAATACTCAACTGAAGTGTCGGATATTTTGTATTCGAATTGCTTTATGTAATCCTCCGACTGTCTTAAATAAATTATTAGAGTTATTTGTTTATTTAAAAAATATATATGGCGGATGTATTTATTTCTTTCCCAAAGGTAAAAAAACTCGAAAATTGACAAAAATAAATACATTAGAAGAGCAAGCTGAACTTATAGCATATTATGAAGTAAGAAAGCGAGAATTTCAAGAATATTTTGGTTGCTTTTCGGCTGCTATTAGTGCCGATAGTGTATTTTCATATATTCATAGTAAAAACGATAAAGAAAAAAATAAATAAATGTAGTTATAAAATTTCAGGAGGATCATTGAAAAGACGAAAAATGGCAATACGGTGAGTTACCTTTACGACGGTGATATGCCGACTCAGGAGCGTGACATCGAAATACGATGTCATGTTCCTGTCTTACTTTAGAATATTTCTGAAGTAAGATTCATACCAGCGGCTTCAGCACCTTCGCCAGCGGCCCGTTTTTCTTTGCAAGGCGACAGCGGCCGATCAGCTCGTTTGAAATCAATGTGGCGTGCAGGACCTCGTCGATATAAATCGAAGCGAGCACAGCTCCATTCAGCCGGAACCATCGAACGGCGATCTGATCCTTTGACTTCGGAATGACAAACTTCTTCTCCGCGACGAACTCCGCTGCGTTTTCATTGTATGTTTCATCTGTCTCGCCCGCTTCCGGTGCGGAATCCAGATTGTAAAGCCATACTTCCGATAAAATTCGGTTCTCCTTCATCAGACAAGCCCGCGCCGCCTTTCCCTCCGCACTGACACACACCATATACGACGGATTCAGCGACTCTCTGCAGGCAAATGCAAATTCCATGACCATTCTCCTTGTTGGACGTTATTTAATTAATATATCATATATATTGAATTTATTTCTTGATACAGAAAAATACAAGAAGAATATTGTAAAAAAATAAATAATTAATTATTGACTATTCGGAGATTTTTCGCCATATTGTCCCCCGGTTTTCACAACCGTCGGCTTGAAAAGACGGAAAACGGCGATACGGTAAGTTATCTCTACGACGGCGGCGTGTCGGTGCAGGAGTATGACGCCGAGGGTTCTTTGAAAACTTATCTGGTGCGTGCCGGCGGCTACGGCGGCGGCATCGGCGACGTGGTTTACACGGAAAATGCGGACGGAACCGGGCGTGAATACTTCCTGTACAACGCGACGGGAACGACCAGCGCGCTGACCGATGACGACGGCGCGGTGACGAGCACGAGCTGCTACACGGCCTGGGGAATCGAAACCGCGACCGTCGGAACCTCCGAAAACGTCCGTAAGTTCAGCACGAAAGAACGCAGCGAACTGCTTGGAATCGACTACTTCGGCTTCCGCTGCTACGACCCCGACCTCGGCCGCTTCCTCACCCGCGACCCCTCTGGCTACCCCGACGGCCCGAATAACTACCTGTATTGCATGAACAGCCCGGTCAATAAGATTGACCCACTGGGGTTAGATAGTCTCGCAGTAATAGAACATATATTTATGATCTATGGAGCTCAGAAAGTTAGAGAAGTTTCCGACTCAACTAGTAATCCACTTATTGGTGGAATAACTGATTTCATGCACTCCAACCTAGTCAATTCACTTGAAATGTCCAAACCGGTTCCTTTGAAGGTTATTGATGCCGCTATTTCCGCAAAACAGCACTATGATATAGCGGAGGCAACAGGTGGCGATTCCGCCTGTTCTAATGTTCTTTATGCCACTGGAATGGTTACCAATGAACAATTACCCATATTTAAAGGCTTTGTGGAAGCTTATGATGGAAAATCATACAGCTCGGGAGATTTTAATCGCAACTTGCAACCACTTGAAAGAGCAGGACGAGCTTCGGAAGGTTTAGCGGCAGCAGCATCTACGGCGGCGACAAGCATAGGAGTAACTAGAGGCATAGTTGGTAATAGAAGCAATCCTGTGGGTGAACAGAGCAAGACTGCTGTTGAATCAACAAAATCAACTATAAAAAGTGAGTCTATTCCTGAAAAAGCTAGGTGGGTTGCTGAGTATGTGAAAGAAAATAATGGGAAACCGCCCGAAGGGTATGTGGGAGGACGAACTTTCAAGAATAAGGAAGGGAAACTGCCTCAAGGGAATTATAGGGAATATGATGTTGATGCTCGGCCCTTAAAGGATTCAGGGAAGACACGTAATAAAGAACGCATTGTCATTGATCAAGATAATGGAACGGTGTGGTATACTGATGATCACTACGATACTTTTAAGAAACAGGAGAAATAGTATGTCAGAAATACACTTTTTTGAAAACTCTCTCATTGTTGAGGAGCACATGTTTTTAGGATTTATTCAAGCAGGGGATATGAACAAGAGAGAATATCTTGAAACTTTAAAAAAAGCATTTAACATTCCTGATTACTTTAGTTATAATTGGGATGCGTTAGATGAATGCTTAAGTGATTTGGATTGGGACGATATGGATAAGAGAAGATGTTGTTTAGTACTTTATAGTTTGCCAGCAGAGAATAAAGATTGTTCTATACTGAAAGAGATATTGGAAAGTCCAGAAATAAAGGTAGAAAAGGTATTCATACATAGTGAGTTGAAAGATAGATGGATGAGAATATAAGGGAGAACGGGTTGCCGTGATTAAAAAGGTAAATGGGCTCAGTCTTTGCGATATGATGGATGATTTGTTGGCCGCTGTATTGAACAGAACCTGGTCTGAAGCAGGTGCGGGCGACTGCCCCTCCAATAGTCAGAGCGGCCAGCCAGTACACAGCGCAGTACACGCTTGACGCGGCGGGAATCCGCACAGCGGTGATCGAAACCGGGGTGAACCGTGCGAACCGGGTGCTTGCGTTTGAGTACGACGACCTGTACCAGTTGACCCGCGAGGCGGATTCGC
>NZ_VUNS01000063.1 GCF_009695545.1 Victivallis lenta
GCCGCCGCCTGTGCTTTGGTCGCAACGGCTGCCGCCAGCGCCGTGTTCCGGAATGAGGCAAGGGTTTTCGTTACGGCCTGCCATTTGGCTGCCAGTGCCGACTTCGCTGCCGCGGCGGCTTCGGCATTGCTCATCAGAATGATGCTTGCCCGCGCCCGGTTCGCGGACGTCGAGGCAAGCCCCAAAGCCGCACAGAATTTTTCCGTACCGACCAGTGCCGGAATCGCCGTGTTGCGGTAGTCCGCGAACGACTGCGTCAACAGCGTAAAGGAGGTCTTGAGTACTGTCCCCTGCGCAATAGCCACCCCCTGAAGAAAGGTGAATCCCTTGATCGCCGTCTGAACTACGGCGATTCCGGCAGCCGCCCCTTTGGCGGCAACTCCGATGGCAATCAGAACCACGGCAAGGCCGGCCGCGCCCGCCACCGTCACGGCAAAGGCGGTCACCAGCCCCTGATTCGCCTCAATCCATTGGGTGAAGGCGTTGATGACCGCCGTCACCTTGACCACCAGCGGCTGGAGTGTCGAATTCATCGCATCGGCAATCGCATTCATCGCTCCTTCCACTGCGGAAAGCAGAAGGCGGAATGCTCCGCCAAGCCCGGCATCCATCTTTTTGGCGGTGTTCGCCGCAACTCCTTCCACATCCTGGAGCTTGGCCAGCATCGCATCCAGTTCATCGGTATTCGCCGTCAGCGTCAGTCCGGCAAGTGATCCGCGAATATCAAAGATATCTTCCGCAAACGCCAGCTTTTCAGCGGTGGGCATTGTGCTCATTGCCTTGGCGATGTCCCGCATGATCTCCGCCATTTTGCGGAGATTTCCGTTTGCGTCGACTGTTTCCACGCCCACGGAACGGAGCTGATCCTGAACTTTCACCTTGGCAAACTGTGAGAAACTCTTGCGCAGAGCCGTTCCGGCGAGAGATCCTTTGATGCCCATGTTCGCAAGAACCGCGATCGCCGCACTGGTTTCCCGAATCGACTCCCCGGCGGCAGCCGCCTGCGGTCCGCCCATTTTCAACGCCTCAAAGAGGTCAATCAGTGTCTGTGCCGAACTGTTCGCAGTGACCGTGAGAACATCGGCGACGTCACTCATCTGTGACGCTTCAATGCCGAAGATCCGCATGCTGTTCGCGGCGATGTCGCCCGCTTCCGCAAGTTCCGTTCCCGTTGACCGGGCAAGATTCAGCACCGCATCGATGGATGCCTGGATTTCTGTCGGGGAGAAACCCATTCGACCCAGCGACACCATTGCATCCGCGGCCTGCTGCGCGGTATAGGAGGTGTCACGTCCGAGACGCTGCGCGGTCTTGGTCAATGCCTTGAAATCGGCGTCGGTCGCCTGTGTAACCGCCTGCACAAGACGCATGCTGTCATCGAATCCGGCGAATGACCGGGCCGCCATCACCAACGGTGCGGCCATTGCGCCCGAGAGCATCAGGAGATCTTTCCCGACATTCGTACAGGTTCTTCCAAAGTTTTGCAGCTGAGCCTGGGCGCTGGTCAGATTCCGCTGAAGTTTGCTGGTCTCGGCGGTTACCTCGACATATGCCCGGCCTGCCCGGATATTGCTCGATAGGGACATTTTTTCAACCTTTTTTGATTTTACGTCTTGCGTTTAACGCGAAAAGATATATATTGTGCCATGAAGAAAGGGGTTTCCACATGATAAAAAGTTTCAAATGCAAAGAGACGGAACAGTTGAAAGCAAGCGGGCGAAGTCGCAGATTCAAAGCATTTGAACGGATTGCATTGCGGAAACTGGATATGCTTGACGCTGTTGTCATACTGGAGACTTTGCGGATTCCTCCAAGCAATCATTTTGAAGCATTGCATGGGGACCGCGAAGGACAATACAGCATCCGAATCAATCTTCAATGGCGTATCTGTTTCACGTGGCATGACGGCCATGCGTATGATGTGGAAATCGTTGATTACCATTAAGGAGGTGAATCATGATCCGAACAGAAAATCTTATTCATCCCGGCGAGATTCTCGCGGAAGAGTTCTTGAAACCGATGAACATCAGCCAGAACAAGCTGGCGATGGACATTCATGTCCCGACTCCAAGGATCAATGCCATTGTCAAGGGATCCCGGGCAATTACTGCGGATACCGCATTGCGGCTCGGCAAGTATTTCGGGACCGGTCCGGAGTTCTGGATCAATCTTCAGGCCAATTACGATCTCTGTGTCGCGGCGGCACAATCAGAAAAGGAAATCGCCGCTATTCCACAACTGGCTCTAGCCTGATTGTTTCTGCCCACTCGACAGATTTTCTGCCTATTTTTGCCGGAAGAATAGGCAGAAAATCACTTTTTAACAAAGACGTCCCGCAGAACGGAAAGGGGCGCTTTCAGGAAGGCCTTTTCTTTCACTGTATACGGGTTGAAATCTTCCGCTTTTACCGCCTTGTTCTTCTTCGGATCGCGCATCAGGTTGACGATGAGCGCCATCAGGCTTGCAGTCTGCTCCCATTCAAAGCGCCCCCGCGCATCCGCGAGGGCGGCAAGTTCCCGAAGCGTCAAGGGGTCGGGATTGACTCCGGCGATTCCGGCGAGACGGAGGATGAGATCGTCAATTGATCGAGGGCTTGATCGATTTTTTCGTCGAATGCCGGATCCTCGAGAAGTTCCGTCAGCGCCTGCTTGCTTCGCGCCTCGAAGCGGCGGCTCGCGTCGAGGATCTTCCGGAACACCTTTCGCTTCGCCTCGGGGAAAAAATCGATGATCTCGTCCAGCAGAGCCGTCGCGGCAAGCTCAATGGCGTCGCCTGCCATGGCGCGGCCGAATTCTTCATCGGTAATTCCTTTTGCATCCGCCTCGGGCTTGCAGACCGCAAAAAGCACATCGACCAGAAGAACGGGATCAGCCGCAAGACGTTCCAGCAGTCCGACGTTCGGAGTTTTCCCGCTCTCCATGGTGATGATGTTTGCCAGATCCACACCGCAGAGGGCGCGTACCCGTTTGATCGTGCCGACCGTGACCGAGAGCGTCCAGGTTCGGCCGGTATTGTCTGTGAAAGTTTTCATGTGTCAGTTGCTCCTTGGATGATTGATTGCCTGCATACGGGGAAACGGATGCTCTTATCCGCCGACACCGCCTCCGCTTCCCTTGGTCCACTGGGGCGCACGTTCCGAGGCGGTCGGTTTGGCGGTGACGCTCACAGCAAGCGCTTCCTCCAGAGGCTGTTCAATCGAAAATCCGGTGATGGAGAAGTCCGCGTCAAGACCGGTTCCGTTGCCGTCCGTGACAAACAACGCCATCGGTGTGTTGTTGAAGTAGGCGTCGGCAAAGGCGTTGTAGTCCTCATCCTCCGTGTCGTAGAGGATTTGAAATTCCAGCGACGCCTCTTTCAAAGTCGCGACCGACGCCCGCCACCCCTTCGTGGCCCGCGTCGTGACGTCGGCGTCGCCTGACTCAAGATTCAAGGTCAAATCCTTGACGTTTTTGACCTCGGTAGAGCCGGTCGAACCGGCGGGGCCGCGCATCAGAACTGCATCAAGGCCCAGTACAATAGCCATAAAAAATCTCCTCTTTATTTTTTGACAGAATTTTCCCAGAGTGCCGGGAGTTTCGGAAGCGTCTTTTCCAGAGTCGGCCCCATCAGCGGCCGTTTGGGATAGCGCCGTTTGCGGTAAATTCCACCGAATTCATGCGCAGTCATCGCTGTTCCGATGAAGGATTCCGCCGGTCCGATCACAACGGACTGGCGCTGTTTTTCCACACCGAACAGCAGCGATTGCTTCAGAAGTCCGCGCCGGGTGTTCGGCGGTGTGCCGGGCATGGAGGCCTTCTGACTCTGTGAAACCCGGTTGCGGGCGGATTTCCGGATGTAAGCTCCCGCGCGCCGCAGTGCTGTTATATTGCCGTCTTGAACGGCAAGCAGGATCCGCCTGTCGTCAAATTCAATTCGGCATTTCACGGTTTCAACACTTTGAATACGAGTTCAATGACGCTGGTGAACTGCCCCCGCTCACGCAAATGCTCCGGACTGTAG
>NZ_VUNS01000064.1 GCF_009695545.1 Victivallis lenta
TGGCGAAGAGGCGAATTACCTCCCGTGTTTTGGCTTCAGAAATATGAGAACGAATTATATACTTGTTAATCATATGAATCACAATACTTTACCTTGTTGATTTTACAAGCTTAAAGTGTCATGAACCAATATATATGTTATAATTGTTTTCGCTGTCGTTTCCGGACCACAGCGCTTTATATCAAAAAGCAATAATAGAATCATTGCAATCTCAAGGATACCCAAGAAAGTAAGAACCAAGCTAATGTGATCCATTTTAAACTGATTTATCGATTTCATATGATCATCCTTTTGTGTTTTATTACTAATATTTTACGCCTGGCCACCTTCCTCCTCCTGCTGAACCGGAGGTCCATCTTGTGGGTATAATTTATCAATTTCATCAGTTGAAGTGTCATTAGGAGAGTTTTCTCTGTCATATTTTTCAGGTGTAGGCATTTCCTCATATAATTTTTCAGCAGAAGCGCACGGATCATATTGGGATGTATCATAAACGGCAATTCCTCCCCCCAATGACATAATTCCCACACCCGCAAGTGCAAGCGGGACATTACCTGATAAAACACCTGCGCCAGCAAGGATCCCTCCGACAATACTTGCAATAATCCCTCCTACTGTTCTGCCAGAAAGGTAGTATCCGAAGTTTTGCGCACATTTGTTTCTGAGAGATTACAGATGCCAAACGCTAGTTGGCTCCGCCTTTTTACCTTATACTGCCTTCGTAAAGTTTGCAAGTATTTATATATTGGCGTGTGCCCCATTTCGTCGTGGAAATATGCCTTAACCTGGCCCCGACCAGCATCATCGCCGAGTACCCATCCGGAAAGCTGCCGACAACCCGAGTTCGGTGACGAATCTCTTTCATAATGCGTTCGAGACCGTTATTCGTCCGCAATCGGCTCCAGTGCTCATACGGGAAGTCCATATAAGACAACGTTTCATCCACGCTGGTTTCTACAAAACTTGCGATCCGTTCCAGTTTCATGGCGCGCAATTTTTCGGACACAAGAGCGGCTTTCTGCCGGGCAGCCGCTTTATCTTCTTGAGCATGAATTGCCTTAAGCATCGCTACAACTTCGCGAAGATGTTTCCACGGACACATGGTGAAAGCATTTCGATACCAGTGTACAATGCACCGTTGCCACTTTGCTGCGGGAAAGAAATCTCCAATAATCTCATACAACCCCAGACATTTATCCGAAACGATCAGCCTTACGCCTTTGAGTCCACGTTCTTTCAAGTAACGCAGGAAGTTGCTCCAGGATTCTTTGTCTTCACGGCTGCCTTCCGCAACGCCGAGTATTTCACGGTATCCCTCATCGTTCACTCCGACCGCAACCAGAACAGAAACGTTCTGAACCTCACCGCCCCAACTTCGTTTCAAATAGACTCCATCCACGAAAATGTATGGATGCTCTCCATGAATCGGTTGCATACGCCATTCTTCGATCTTCCCGTATATCTTTTGATTTAATTCGCTTACCGTGCTGGAACCGACTTTCGCTCCCCACAAGGCTTCAGTAATATCCTCCACGCGCCGGACAGACACTCCCGCCAGATACATCTCAATCAAGGCTTCTTCAACACTGCTTTGCTTTGTCTTATAACGCTCAATAATCTGTGTTTCAAACGGCAACGTTCGTAAACGCGGAACCTGAAGCTCCACTTCGCCTGCCTTCGTCAAAAGCTTGCGCTTGTAGCTTCCTGCCCGTGTATCCTGCCGATCCGGACTGCGCTGATACCTCGATGCCTGACAAATCGCGTCGGCTTCCGCATTCAACAACGCATTCAACGTATCCTCGACGGACTGCCGAACCAGTCCGTCAAGATGCGTCCGAATCTCTTTTTCATCAATTTTGATCGCTCCGGAGATTGCCTTTTCGTTTTCTTGCGCTAGATTTTCCATGGCCTGTTTTCCTTTCGATTGATTGTTGTGTGATGACTGTAATCAATCAGAAAACAGGCTCTTTTTCAAGCTGCCTCATTTTCAAATGTGCGCAATTTTCCGGACGTTATCGATCACTTTTCGTAAGAAAATATACGACTCCATTGAAATGCTGCAGAAAGATCTCGATGAGTGGATGCAGGACTACAATGAAAATCGACCTCATAGCGGGAAATATTGTTACGGAAAAACGCCAAGGCAAACATTCCATGACTCATTGCTGCTTGCAAAGGAAAAAATGTTGCAGTATAGTAACAGCGTGTTAGAGCAATAGAAAATATGACAAAGCGTCAGATGATATCGTAACTTCTACATATTATTTGGCGGCTTCTTCTTGTATAGGCAGGAGGGTTATCGTAATCGGATTCTTCTGCAACTCCAATAACTGTTCTTTATTCTCAAAGTCTGCACTATATTCCTGATATTTCTTTCCTCCATAGAACAAAAAAAGTGCCCATGCCGTCAATTCTTTCGTTTCAAATTCACCGGCAGAATTGGTCGTAATATAGTCTTCTGTGGTTGCTAATCCCATGGAATAATTGATATCAATACGCTGGGTTCCACAACACAACACAATACCCGGTAGCGGCTTTCCTGTAGAATCAACGACTTTCCCGCGAACTTTCAAAGTCACATGCTGTTCTGCGGCGAGAGCCAACAATCCATCCCTTCGATGACGCCCGGCTTCCGTAGCATCCCAATCCGGCTTCTTGTCAAGAGATGCCAAATGTGCTTCCCACTCCTGAAGATACTGCGGCCAGAATTTCTGAGCCTCCTCCGAAGTATCTCGAACCGCCTCAAAAGTCAATGTCACTTTCTCTTCCGGTGTAAAAACATCCCATCTTTCCTGCTTGCCGATAATTTTTCCATCCGACTGGAAGCCTCCGGATACGTCCCGAACCCTCTTCTGTATGTACATCTGCCCCGAAAAATGCGTTCCACTCAAAGAACACTCATACTGCTCGCCTTCGAGATAGAGCATCAGTTTATTATTTATATTTTTGAAATAGATTTTTTCTACAAATTCGTTTCCATCCGGGGACTTGAGGGTCCAGATATAAGCACCTTCCAATGAGGTTTCATCGGCATACACACTTAAACCAATAATAAAAAGCAAAAGGGAAAGTAATTGTACTACAGCAATTTTCATTTATTTTACTTTACCATTTTTGTAAGCAAACTCACCTATTAGGCATCCTATTATTCGGCGGCTTCTTCTTGTATAGGCAGGAGGGTTATCGTAATCGGATTCTTCTGTAACTCCAGTAATTGTTCTTTCGTTTGATAACTGACCTGATAAGCCTGATACTTCTTACCTCCATATCTCAAGGAGAGAGCCCATGCAGTCAACTCTTTCGTTTTAAACTCACCGGCGGCATCGGTGGTAATATATTCTTCTGTAGCCGCCAACCCCATGGAATAATTGATATCAATACGCTGGGTTCCACAACGCAATACAATGCCTTCCAATGGTTTTCCTGTAGAATCAACGACTTTTCCCCGAACCGTCAAAGTTACATGCTGTTCTGCGGCGAGAGCCAACAATCCGTCCCTTCGATGACGCCCGGCTTCCGTAGCATCCCAATCCGGCTTCTTGTCAAGAGAAGCCAAATGTGCTTCCCACTCCTGAAGATACTGCGGCCAGAATTTCTGAGCCTCCTCCGAAGTATCTCGAACCGCCTCAAAAGTCAATGTCAGTTTCTCTTCCGGTGTAAAAACATCCCATCTTTCCTGCTTGCCGGTAATTTTTCCATCCGACTGAAAGTCTCCGGAGACGCCCCGAACCCTCTTCTGTATGTACATTAGCCCTGAAAAATGCGTTCCACTCAATGAACACTCATACTGCTCACCCTCGAGATAGAGCATCAGTTTATTATTTTTGGGTCTTCACGGGAATTTGTGGGTAAATCAGCGTGAGATACATCAGAACCCGTCGTCAGTCAAGCGGCAATCCGGCATAACCGCTCCCGTTGGTCGCTTTTATTCCGTTTGCCGTTTGACAG
>NZ_VUNS01000065.1 GCF_009695545.1 Victivallis lenta
TGTGCTAAGTTGCAGGAAAATGGTTTGAAGAGTTTGTAAAAACGGGTAACACTTTTCTCTGAACAAGGAGGAAGGTGTGAAATGAAAGCTGCACCGGAAACAGGGCCGAATCGGAGTGGAACCCGTTATTCGGCGGCCGACAAGCTCAAGGCTGTGAAACTCTATTTTGAAGAAGGTTATCAGGCCAAAGACATCGCACGGGAACTCGGAATCGGGAAAAGTTCCCTCGGCAAATGGATCCGCGAATACCGTGAAAAAGGTTCTGGCGCTTTCACGTCTCCGCCGGAGAAAAGTGCTGCTGCAGCGGAAAAATCCGATCCAGCCCGGGAGTTTGTCCGAGCGCAAATTCTCGAACACAAAGCCGCACATCCGGATCATGGCGTCAAACGGATCACTCAGATCTTCCGCCGCTTTCTCGGTCTGCCGGTCAAAACTCATGAAGTTCGATCCGTTCTGCAGGCACATCCGTCATCGTCAACGGCGACCACGTCCCGCCCCAGGCGTCCTCCCGCTCCGATGCGGTTCTTCGAACGGCGTTCTCCCAATGAACTATGGCACACCGACGTGATGTATTTCATCATGCCGAACCACGAAAAAGTCTTTGTCATCGGCTATCTGGATGATTATTCGCGTTATGTTGTCGCCCTGGATCTGTTCCATCGCCAGACGGTAGGAAATACCATCGATCTGTTGAAAAAAGCGTGCGGTGACTACACGTTCCCGAAAGAAATCCTGACCGACGGCGGCCGTCAGTTCGTCAGCTGGACCGGGAACAACCAGTTCGGAACCTATCTGCGCAACCACCAGATCAAGCATACGGTCTGCCGCACCCACCATCCGCAGACCAATGGAAAACTGGAGCGGTTCTGGCGGACGCTGCGGCAGGAGTTTTTCGACAAAGCGAAGATCAGCAGTTTCGATGAGCTTCGGGAGCAGCTGGCGCTCTATATCCGACACTACAATTTTCAGCGTCCGCATCAGGGAATCGGCGGTCTGACCCCGGCGGATCGTTTTTTTGAAATCGAAACGACGGTGAAACGGCAGCTCGCCGAGAAAATAGCAGACAATACTCTCGAACTTGCCTTGAAAGGCCATGTCCGCAAACCGTTTATGATGGTCGGGCGCGTCGGGGATTCCTGTGTGTCGATTCTGGAGAAAAAGGGACGGATTTCCATGCAGATCGACGGCGTCGAACAACCGACCGGGGAAACATCCCCTCTGATCATTTCCGATGAAAACATCACGCAACAGCTTGACAAACAACCAATCATGGAGAATATTGAAAATGGAGAAGACCCATCCGACAGCAGTGGAAAAATCGGAGCAATCAGCAATGACCGAATCGCAGACGCCGCCGTTGACGGCGCAGGAGAAATGCAAGGCGGTCCTCTCGGTCTGGACGGAGAAAACCAGTGTGAGCGCGGTCTGCCGCCGGTATTCGGTGCGGCCCCCGCAGGTGGAACGCTGGGAGTTGCTTGCTCTGGAGGGAATGCTGAAAGCTCTGGAGGCACGTCCGAGGGGGCGCAAGGCATTGGAAATGAAAGAGAACTCACTTTCGAGTCATCTCGAGAAACTGCTGGATCGCAAGATGTTGCAGAACGGGAAGAGGCAAGCCAGAAAGAAAGAGGAGAAACTGTCGGGAACACATCTGGAGAAACTTCTGGACCAGGCGCAACGTCCCTGCCGCCGGGGGCGACCGCCCAAGAACGAGAGTCGTGGACAATCGCTCCCTTCAGCGGAGATTTCTCAATAAGCATTTAAGGAAATGAAAAACCGGGTCCGGCGTCTCTCCCATTCGCCGGATTCGGGAGGAGGAATCATGATGAGCCGGATGCAAGAGAATGACTATCAAGCGATGAAGCAAAGACTTGTGACGATTTGCGAAGTTCAGGCAGGAACCATTTCCGCTACCGAAGCGGCGGAACGTCTCGGCGTCTCCCGCAAAACGTTCTACGAGTATATGGATGCGTTTGTGAAAGCCGCGGCCGAGGCTCTGACTCCCGGTGACCCCGGTCGCCCGAAACTCTCCGACGAGACGCGGAAAATCCGGCAGCTGGAAGCGGAAAAGAAGCGTCTGGAGAACGAGTTATATGAGACAAAAGCCATCTCCGAACTCCAAGGCCGTATCATCGCCATCCGGGATTCCCAGCTGGCGGAACGCGAAAAAAAAAGAAACGGATGAGCTGCCCGTCATTCAGGCGATCAGCCATGAAAAAAGCAGAAATCGAACCATTCCTCTGAAGCGTTTCATTCTGGCCGGACAGCTGAGTGTTTCGACTTTTTTCCGCTATGAACACCGGGCGGCTCTGGGTGAGCCGCTCTGGGGACCGCGGGGGAAACCACGAGCCGTCACAATGGAAGATGATGTCATTTTACAGCTTCTGAAACAACAACAGCGGCATGGAAATCGCCATCGGCTACGCGCGGTTTTTGCGGTTCATGCACAACATCCGGAATATTCCACAAGACGTTTTCAGGAACTGGCCAATGAATTGCGGTTCAAACTCCTGCGTGGAGAAAGAAAGTCCATGCTCTCGGTCGAATACTGCGAAGCGCATCTGATCTGGAGCATGGACATTTTTGAGCAGGTGCATCGCGGTGTGCGCTTTCACGTGCTTCAGGTGATCGACCTCGGCAGCAGAGTGAAACTTGAGCCGGCCGTCAAACCCGGAGCATTTACCGGTGAGGAGGTGGCCGAACATCTCAACTACTTGATGCACAAACACGAAGCGCCACTCTTCCTGAAGCGGGACAATGGATCGAATTTGAATTCCGGCGAAGTACTTTCGATTTTGAAAATGTTTGCAGTGATTCCCTTTAACAGTCCCCCGGGATTTCCGCAGTTCAACGGGGTGATGGAACGAAGCCAGGGGGAAATCAAACGTTATTTGCGTGCGATCCTGAAAGACCGGGAGGAACTGGACTCATTCGCTGTGGCGGTACATTTATCTGTCGAACGAGCCAATCGGCGCAGACGTGCAGTGCTGGCAGGGAAGAGCGCACAGGAACGCTGGGAAGAGGAGTTTTCGCATTTCTCCAGGCGGGAACGGGAAAGCATTTATCTGGAAATCAAACGTCTGGCGGAATGGATTCAGGAGACATTTCCCCGGAAAAAACGACTGAGGAAAGACGCGGGCGCGCACGCCTGGAGAATCGCCATACAGCGTTATCTGGAAAGCAAAGAATACATCAGACTTTTTCGTGACGGCAGCGAATTGCATTAATCGGAGGCTTATTCCCGCGTTCACTCCGTCCTCCGGACGGTTCCGGCGCTTCCGGATCGCCTTTCCTTGAAAGCCGATCCTCCAGCGTCGGTCAATTTGATTTATGATTCAGAAATTCTGATTTGCAATCAGAATTTTCCATGCTATCTTACTCTTATTGACAGAATATGATGCATTGTTGCATCATATTGACTGTCAATTTATTAACAGGGAGAAAAGTGTCACCTGTTTTTTACTGAAAAACAGAACCATTTATTCCCGCACATGACA
>NZ_VUNS01000066.1 GCF_009695545.1 Victivallis lenta
GACACGCCGCCGTCGTAGAGATAACTTACCGTATCGCCGTTTTCCGTCTTTTCAAGCCGACGGCTGCGGTAATCGTAGACCGCCGTGAAGATTTCTTCATCCCCCTCCCCTTCCGAAACACGGATCAAGCGGTTGTCGCGGTCATAGTGGCAGGTGCGCGTCACGCCGGCCGCCGTCTTCGACGCCGTGTTGCCGTTCGCGTCATAGGTGTAGGAGATCACGTTCACGCCAGTCGTCGCCGCCGTCACGCGGTTCAGCTTGTCCACCGTGTAGTCGATTACACCGTCGCCCGCGATTCCCTATACTGACCGATTTCAGTTACATGGCTGGTTGGCTAATGCAAAATTCGGCCTGCCCGTTTTCCGCTTGGAATTATTTACAGGCAGGCCAATCATCTATATCTAGTTTACTACAATTATTCTTTGGGTAACTCAAGTTGTAGTTTAGGTGATGTCGGAATCGGTAATATCAGATTCCTCTGTTTACAAATCTGGTATGCATCGTGCATAAACCAAAATAATTTTGATTTCTCTACTAATGCTTTTTTCTTTATGAAGCGGGCAAGTGAACTATAGAATTTTTCAAAATCTTTTGATTTATATACATATGAATCAGCACCATTGATTTTTGTCCAAAAACCAAATTCAGCCCAAATCCGACAATAAAATATTTCATCAATATATGCTTCTTTTATAAATTGAATAACCTCTGCATGAAAATAATTTGATCGAATATTCTCCCCACCCATCTGCTGATAATATTGATTTAAGCAAATCCAATACTCCTGATTTTTTTGAGCTAATAGATTATCCACTCGCAAGTATTCTTTTCTTACATGACACACTTCATACAAGGAAGCATCATGAGTATGAATAAACTCAACAATAGTTGCAATATCTTCTTTTGAACATATAAAATTTACTTGTCGTCCCATCTGTTCACCTACTTTTCTTTATTGTAAGGAATAAATTCAACATCTTTTCCTGCTTTATTTAAATCATCAATAGCTTTCCGTTCTCTTGAAACTGGAGTCCCATTCTTATTCATTTTCCCAACTTGAATATTTACTGTAGATTCTCCTACTTTTTCTCCTTAAAGATCAATGAATCGTGTAGACTGTTGCGAAGCGAATCCGCCTCGCGGGTCAACTGGTACTGGTCGTCGTACTCAAACGCAAGCACCCGGTTTGCGCAGTTCACCCCAGTCTCGATCACCAGCGTCCGGATTCCAGCGGCGTCAAGCGTGTACTGCGTTATGTACAGGCTGACCGCTCAGACTATTGGCGGAGGGAGGGGCGGTCACCGAAACTGGCCCAGACAGCGCGAACCAGGTTCTGCTCAATGAGCGGCCAAGTCTCCATTGTGCTTCATGACTACTTCTTCAAATTCTCGTTTCGAAATCAAATCCAACACTTGACGAAACAGACTGACGGATGTGTATTTCATTACGAAGCCTTCTTGCTTTTCAGACAACCGTAATATACTGTTACGAACAAGTTGGCTCCATCTTTTTATCCTTTCAAAAGTTTGTTGGGACAGTTGTGATAAGAAACATAATGTAGGCAACTTGAGACCTAAATCTTGGCCTTGCAAGAAAAATTAATTCCATTTCATATTGGCTCTGCCATCTTTTAATTTATCACTTATAAAATCACTATTATTCATAATAAAGTCAATATTTTTCATTATGAACACATAAAAAGTATCAAGAGCAACTAAATCTTTATCATGACTATTTTTAACCCAATCCCAATCCCAATCAAAAAGTCCACTCATAAGCAATTCGCCCCAAGTATAAAAAACGAAAGGACCTGTACGCTTGAAAGCCATTGACATTGAAATCTCAAATTCCGGAGAACCATAACTAAAACATATCTCAAGTTTTTCATTTTTTTCACTAAAATATATCCCGCCATGCTTTCTCACTACTTTAGCAACAAAACCATACTTACTGCTGAGAAAGGAAAATTTATCCTCAAGCATTGAAATTACTTTCGAATAATTTGGGGTATCATCAAGAACATGTTTTGCTTTTTTCATTGTATTATAATATCTCGTTATTTTACTTCGGAGGAAACCAAAGTTTACTTTTTTCATCAAATGTCCATCCTCTATTTCTCAGAGTATTACGTTCTGCACCAGTAAAGGTTTGTCGAATAGTTCTCTCCTGAAATAATTTTGTTGGAGCTGGTGTAGAATCTGGTAGCGATGCATCACGAATTGGCCTTCTCAAACCCATGTCCCTTCTCAATTCCATTGAATTTTGTATCCAATTAGCTTTCGGATTACCTAAATTGGGTAAGCGGTTTTGCCCAGGTAGAGTATATTCAGCCCGATACAAATATTTTATATCATCCATTCTTCCAATCACAAGACGTGGTGTAGACCCCACCATGTAAGTTCCCCAAGTGGTAGTTATACCGAAAATACCATACCCAACATTATGTAATCTCTGATTTCTATCCAACGGTTGCCCTGTTGCCAAATCTATACCGCGAATAGCTTGGTTCATTTGCGAGGTCCCTGCCATATCACCCATACTGATCAAAGTCGCGGCAACAGAAGCTTGATTAATAGACTCTCCATGTTTTTGTCCCGCTACAATTCGTTGGGTCATCCGTTCGACACGTTCATCGTGGCCTATCGTTTTCTTCAAATTTCCAATTGGATCAAAAATACTTTGAAACAACTTTTCTGCCATTTCACTTAAGGATCCAAGCGATTGCGTCGAAGTATTTCCCAAGTTGGTTCTGCCCTTAAGTCTGTCAACAATAGTAGGCCGATACACAGCATCACCTGCCATATTGGCAAAAGATCGCTGCATTTCATCA
>NZ_VUNS01000067.1 GCF_009695545.1 Victivallis lenta
GCCGGAGTGGACCGACGCGGAACGGATTGCCGCCCGGGCGGAGCTCGACGCCTGCCTGAAGGAAGGGTTCGGCGGGAATTCGATCGAACAGGTCTATATCCACGACCGGCTGACGACGCTGGCGGAGGAACACTGGGCGAGGGGACACAATCAGGCCGCGGCGATTCTTTACGAGTTTTCGCTGAATTTCCTGCGCGATCAGGAGCAGTGCGTGCTGAACAGCCTGGGGCGTCTGGCCCTGTTCAAAACGGCGCACCTGAATGAGAAAAGCAGTGTGGATGAGATCGATTCGGCGCTGGCGGCGGCCGCGGCGGAGAACCTTCGTTTCTTCGACTTCTTTCCGAATGCGGAAGGAACGAATGCCCGCCTCGTCTGCATGGTGCTTTCGGGCAGGTACTTCAAGTATTTTCCGCGGCTGCTGGCTTACGACGGCTACCGCGAGGCCGCTTATCGGACCGCGCTGAATTATGCCGCAAAGCTGCAGGAAGAACAGCCCGGCTGGGAAGCGGGGAACGACCGGCTGAGCCGGATCGCCGCCTGGGAACTGATCCGGGTCCGGGTGCGTCTGCGCGATGCGGCCGGCAACCCGTGCCGTGCGTCGGTCAAAGTAACGAACGTCACGGCGGATGCGGCGCCGCGCGTTTTTCCGGGTGAGCCCTATCACGAAGAGCGCGTCATTCCAGTGGACGGAGAGGCGGAAATTCCTGTGTATGCGGGACATATCTATGAAATCACGGCAAGCGTTCCGGTTCCGGGCGGGAACGACCTTGTCATGCGGCTGCCGGCGTTTCCGCAGAAGAGCGATCAGCAGGTCACTTATCATACGAACGGGGAGGCGGTTCCGTCAGTTTCGGAGACCGGTCCCGTTGCGGAGATTGTCGCGGCGGAGCCGGATTTTCCGTACAATCTCAGATTCGAGCGCAACGTCGACGTGTTCAGCCTGAGCTGGGACTGGACGGATTCCGATGCGTTTCAAGCCGTCGGCTTCAAGGTGTTCAACGGCGGCGCCGTTGTCGCGACCGTGACCGGACAGCGCGCCGACAACATCCGGCTGGCCGCTCCGGACGGGAATTACGGGTATACCGTCGCGGCATTCGATTCGGCGGGAAAACTCTCGACCGCGAGCCGTCCGGTCGTCGTGGAACCGGGCGACCAGAGCGCCCATGCGGAGTTTTTCAACTGGATGCGGGAGCATTTCGGCGATCAGCCGATGCTTTCGACGGATGATCCCGACGGCGACGGCGTGGACAACTATCACGAATTCCTGAACGGGACCGATCCGGTGCGCGTCCCGGCCCCGACCCCGGCGGAGGGGCAGGTCACCTACACCAAAGCAACCCTGAACTGGGAGTGCGCCCCGGAAGAGCTCGAAGGTTCGGTCTGGGAGATCCGGCGCAACGGAACCGATATCGGGACCGCCGTCAGGCCTGTTTTTACCGACAGCGGCCTGATACCCGGCGTGGAATACCGTTACTCGATCCGCCGCATCCATGCCGACGGCTCCGGGAGCGACTGGAGTGTGCCGCTGGCGCTGAGGACGCGGAAGGCCGAGACGATCACCTATGGCGACAAGCTCCAGCAGGTGGTCGACCTGTTCCATCCGCTCGACCTGGCGGACTACACGGCGCCGAGCCTGATTTCCGCCGTGAAGAGCGCGGTCGAATCGGTGCTCGGGACGAACGTCACGTTCACGGTGGTGGATGAGGCGCTGCTGGAGAAGATGGTGGCCTCCGAATTCGAATTCCTGCAGCAGATCTCGGGAACCCTGACCGCCGCCGAACGGCTGGCGGTCCGGACGGAACTCAATCAGATGATGGAGGAGAACTTCGGCGGCAACTCGTTCGAACACATGTATATCCAGAGCAAACTGAGCGAACTTGCCGAAGAGCACTGGTCGGCCTATCTGGCGGACCGGAGCCGTGCCGCCCACCGGACCGCGGCCGGGGCGCTGCTCGACGCCTCGCTCGGATTCCTGTCGAATCACCGGCCGAGCGTGAGCATGACCCTGAGCCGCATGGCCGCGATGGAGTGCCAGGCGCTGACGGCGGAGAGCACGCGCGGGGAGATCGCGGCGGCGCTCGAACGGCAGTGCGCCGTGCTGCTGCGTTATTTCGACTTTTTCGAAACGTATTCGGCCGATGGCGCCGGAGCGCATCCGTATATGGAAATTCTGTCGAACTTCTGCCGTTTCTTCCCGGTCATGCTCGCCTATGAGAATTACGATCGCGCCCTGTTCGACAGGGCGATGCAGCTGGCGGGAGCGCTCGGGGAGGCGGATTCCCCGTATTCGGCCGAAAAGGTGATCCGGCGCGTGGCGGCATGGCAGCTTGTGCCGGTTGCGCTGAACACAGAAGACGGCGGGGCGGCGTCCGGCACTCTGACGATCCGCAATGTGAGCGGCCGGATTCAGGCGTATACGGTCGGGGCGGACATGGAGCGGGACGTGCGGACGCTGAACCTCACTGCCGGAACGCGGCAGCTGCCGGTTTACGGCGGCCATTTGTACGAGCTTGAATTCACGACGCCGGTTCCGGGCGGACCGGATTGGAAACGGGTGATCGGCCCGCTTTTTCTTCCGGCCGGAGAAAAGATCGCAATCGATTCGTCTGCCGGGATCGCACGCGAGACGCTGCCGGCCGG
>NZ_VUNS01000068.1 GCF_009695545.1 Victivallis lenta
AAATAAATCTGACTATCAGGAAATCGTTCGGATTTCGGACGCTCAAAATTGCAAAAGTGTGCTTATATCACCAGCTTGGCGAACTCCCGGAACCGGATTTCGCCCACAAATTCTGGTGAAGAGGCTTATTTTTATTTTTGAAATAGATTTTTTCTACAGTTTCGTTTCCATCTGGGTACTTGAGGGTCCAGATATAAGCACCTTCCAATGAGGTTTCATCGGCATACACACTTAAACCAATAATAAAAAGCAAAAGGGAAAGTAATTGTCCTACAGCAATTTTCATTTATTTTACTTTACCATTTCTGTAAGCAAACTCACCTATTAGGCAGCCCATTATTCGGCAACTTCTTCTTGTATAGGCAGGAGGGTTATGGTAATCGGATTCTTCTGCAACTCCAATAACTGTTCTTTATTCTCAAAATCTGCACTATATTCCT
The DNA here is from genome assembly GCF_009695545.1 of Victivallis lenta. Classification (NCBI taxonomy): domain Bacteria; kingdom Pseudomonadati; phylum Lentisphaerota; class Lentisphaeria; order Victivallales; family Victivallaceae; genus Victivallis; species Victivallis lenta. The sequence goes on from NZ_VUNS01000068.1 coordinate 441, forward strand.
GATATTTCTTTCCTCCATATATCAGGAAAAGCTTCCATGCAGTCAACTCTTTCGTTTTAAACTCACCGGCGGCATCGGTGGTAATATATTCTTCTGTAGCCGCCAACCCCATGGAATAATTGATATCAATACGTTGGGTTCCACAACACAACACAATACCTTCCAATGGTTTTCCAGCAGAATCAACGACTTTTCCCCGGACTGTCAAAGTCACATGCTGCTCTGCGGCGAGAGCCAATAAACCCTCTTTTTGTTGGCGCCCCTCTTCCGTGGCATCCCAATCCGGCTTCTTGTCAAGAGAAGCCAAATGTGCTTCCCACTCCTGAAGATACTGCGGCCAGAATTTCTGGGCCTCTTCCGAAGTGTCTCGGACTGCCTCAAAAGTCAATGTAACTTTCTCTTCCGGTGTAAAAACATCCCATCTTTCCTGCTTGCCAGTAATTTTTCCATCCGACTGGAAGTCTCCGGATACGCCCCAAACCCTCTGCTGTATGTACATCTGCCCCGAAAAGTGCGTTCCACTCAATGAACACTCATACTGCTCTCCCTCAAGATAGAGCATCAGTTTATTGTTTTTATTTTTGAAATAGATTTTTTCTACAAATTCGTTTCCATCCGGGGACTTGAGGGTCCAGATATAAGCACCTTCCAATGAGGTTTCCTCGGCAAATACACTTAAACCTACGATAAATATCAAAAGATAAATTAATTTTGTCACTATAAATTTCATTTTATAATTTCCCATAATTGAATATGTTTTACTATGATGAAACGAGAAAAAAGATTACTTTAGCCCTTTCAATACTTAGATGCTATGATTAGTTATCTACACAATAGTCTACTACATCATGGAACAAGTGTCAACTTGCATTCATTGATAATAGTCCTCCAATAGCCGAACTCATCTATCAGATTCGAACGAAACTGTCGACTGTGCGAGTAATGTCTATAATCATATTTTCCCAAATGAGCAGCAGCCAGGTTAATATTAATAAACCAGGGAATGGGAGCAGGTTCTGCTCCTATTGTTCCCGTTTGTGCACTCAATATAAATGCAAAGATTTCATATGTATTATCGGGAAAAGTCAATTCAACCTTTTGGTCTGGAATAAGGCTCTCTCTGCGATAAAAATATCCGACTCCATCTTTCTCGGAGTAAGAATACGGTCCTAACACTTTGGGTTTTAGTGCATTGTTTCCCTCCCACATTGCTAGTGCAAAATCCTTTGCATTCATCATGCGAATCAAATAGCTGGCCTTTCCTTTCAGACCGTAAAAGTAAGGTTTCGGAGGAGTGTCTACCGGATACTCACCATAATAATCGAGATGCTTATTGATATAGGACGTACTTGCTGGTGCTCCCTCGTAGCATCTTGCAGGAACGGCAGCTTGTGAAGATACATAAGCATTGATTTTCCCCCCATACTGCTTCAATGCTTCAGAAGTAACTACATTACCCATACTGTGAGCAAGAACACTTAATTTATGATTACCCAACTGACCAAATAGATCCTTTAATACTTTACCAGAGTGCCAAGCTCTGAACTCACTGTCATTGTAGGTTCCTCCGGTGGTAATCGCTCCTTCCGTCAATGTCGGCCAGGCAAACGCGCCGACACGACCATCATATCCTTGCCACCATAACCGTTTGAACATTGTTTCCGTCCAACGGGTCTTTTCATACGGCTGCATGTTCCAGCCATGTACGTATAAGATATAATCGTTGGAAGAAGGCTGATAGGTAGCCCGCCGTGCATTTGACATCACATTACTAATCGTCTGTTGGATATCATTCAATGAAAAAAAGTCATAAAAATTTGTAATGGGATCCAATTTCAATTGAATCTTTCTCTCTGCAATTACATTTCCTTTATATTTGATAAATGCAGAGATTTGCCCATCACCTGTGCTGCAGCCTTCCAGCAGGAACGGAAGCAAATTTTTCTTGAATTGCTCCAACGGAATTTCCTGTTCTGTTCCGCTGACCGTTAATAGCTTTTTAGCCTTAATCTGATTCTCCGCGACTGCCTTTTGGGATATGTACGAGAAATCATCACAAACAGCTTTAAACAAGGTTCATGACATCTTTAGCGGATTATTTCGACATACCTTCAATAATAATCGATAGATATCATGCTTTCTATAATTGAATCGAAATTCGCATTCTTTCAAGTGCAAGTAAAAGGTATTTTTCGAGAT
>NZ_VUNS01000069.1 GCF_009695545.1 Victivallis lenta
CCGGATCGAACTGAACGGTCTGGTTCTGGAAGCCGTGAACGCTCTGGAACTGGAGTTTCTGACATTGGAAAATGTAGCAGAGGAGTTGAAGATCGATGAACTCAATGATGATGAAGTTCGTGCTTCGCTGGTGGTGGCGGCGGAGCGTCAGGCGATTCCGTCGTGCGATATTCTGAGTGTCTGGAAGGAATTCAAACATCCCCGGCATGAGGAGTTCGCCGAACCGACCCGGTGGAGCCTGTTGAACGCTTTCACCGAAACTGCCAAGAAGTACAGTCCCGCCCGTGCCGACCAGTGTTATCGCAGCCTGACCCGGCTGTTCGGACTGGACGGCAAACCGGCGGAACTTTGGAAGTAGTCCACGGCGCTCTGCCCTGGTACGCCCTCTGTCGGAAGTGGTGCAAACGACAGAGTACCTCGCACCCCGGCGGCTTCGGTCGCCGGTTTTATCAACTGAAAGAAGGAGTCGTTACTATGGCGAAAGTCTTTTGTCCGAAATGTTCCTCCATTGCCAACCCGCTTCATCGGGCCTGCACGGTTGGAACCGCAACCGGGATTACAGCAGGAGGAGCAACGGTAATCGTCGGCATGGTTCGCGGTGCTCGTGCGGGTAGTGCGTTGGGAGTTGCCGGCACTGCCATCGGTGCGGCTGCCGGAGCCGTGTTGAATCTCCTCTGGGGAATCACTTCCGGGGGACTGATCGGCGCTCAGGCGGGCAAATTGATCGATGAAAATGTAATCGGTCTGTACCGCTGTCCGAAATGTCATCTGCGGTTCAAGGCGTAGATGACTGAAGACTCAGAGATACGCAGCAACGACGCGTATCTCTTTTTTCGATTCATGCTGGAATATCAGATGGATCATTCGTCGAATCTGGAATTGCGGAACGGATACCTGGTCAGGTCGATCAATTTCCGGAATTGTTCACGAGTGCGTATCCGATCCTTTAATTTCGGAACGATATTAAGACGACGCCAGTCTTCGTCACTGAATTTGTCAAGGCACGGGCAATCCGGCAGCAGGTCGGCGGAGCTGTACAGGAGGCTCCACCACATCGGTTTCGTGAACTGTTCCCGGCAGGGACATTGAAACCACGTGCTCGGATTATGCTTGACGGTCCAGAACCAGTCGCCGAGCGTAAAATCACTCGTATCGATCTCTTTTTCAAGGGGCCAGTCACTCGCCAGCAGCCCACTCCGCACAGCCGGATGATCCGGTATTTCGCAATAATGGAGCAAAGTCGGCTGGTGCCGTAACAGTCGCTGCCACTGATGCGGGGTGAAATCTTTCCAGCAGGAGCAGCGCCATGCAAAAGGAAGTTGTTTTTCAAGGACGACAACCCAGTCGGCGGGAGTGAACTCCGCAAACGGACAAAACTCCTGAAGCTCCGGATGCCGTGAGAGAATGCGCGCCCACTGTTTCGGGGATAAGGGCGCTGAAACGGATGTTTTTTCCGGCGTAAAAGCGGCACAGTTCCATTCCAGATCGAGAAATGTGTTCAGTTCTGCATTGGTCATGATTTTACCTCGTTTGGAGTGTTATGAGTAAACGGCAGGAGGATGCCTGTCATAATATTGTTGTTCTAAAAATAAAACGAACTTTTGGGATGTCCGGCCGGTGCGTTTTACCGCACACGAGCCGGTAATCTAAATTATCATCATCATCCGGACTCCGCCGGACTCTCATATCATAGTAGATTCGCTGTATTTTTTTACAGCCGTTTCAATCATGCCTTCGGTATCTGCGTAAATCCGAACATCCGACATCCCTCCGGTGTCTTCTCTTTTTCATTCACTTTTGCGGCATAACTCATCCAGTGAGAGGCATTATGCAGTTGCGTTTCCGCATCTGAACCATGACGGCGAATCCGTATGCCGGTATTGTTGTCCGCCTGTTCCTGCGGAGGGCAATACCGTACATAATTGGATTCAGGGGATGCGCCAATCTCACGGGACCAGATTTCCTTGAAGAATCCGGCCACCCGCTGAACATGCTGTACTTTATTGCCGTCACAGATCGGATAGCAGTGATAATGCGGTTGATCGGAATTACGTTGTTCCCGCGCCCAGACAAGCTGGGCGTCGATTCCCTCCCGCTTCAACTTCATCCGGCATTTGCGTACCGCATTGGAAATATGCCGATTGTCACTCTGAGTTTCCATTTCAGGGGGAAAACGAAACTCCAGATGCCCCACAAATACCTGGCTGTGTTTGTCAACCATATATCGCAATCGTTTTTGAATCTCGGTGGTTGCTTCACGATAAACGGGATGCTCCGGATCGGCATTTACGGATAAATTGTTTAACCGGCTTTCCGTATGATGGTGTCTTTTCGGCATGGTTTCTTCCTTCGAATAAGTTTCTGTTGAATATGTTATGGTTGATTTCTGTTCAGTAATTGTTCTCATGATGGATTCGAACA
>NZ_VUNS01000070.1 GCF_009695545.1 Victivallis lenta
GGCGAAGAGGCGAATTACCTCCCGTGTTTTGGCTTCAGAAATATGAGAACGAATTATATACTTGTTAATCATATGAATCACAATACTTTACCTTGTTGATTTTACAAGCTTAAAGTGTCATGAACCTTAAACAAATTAACAGTAACTCCTGAAGATTTGACGAGTAAAGACAAATCAGGATTTTTATATATGGAATCATTTCTGTCGATTTCGATATGCAGCTTGGTAAAATCCTCAAGGTCGCGAATACAGGCTTTTGAAGTACCTATCGTGTCATCGTCACAGTCACGTTCCGAACCATCCAGATCATCTTCTACATAGCCATCTTTGCTGAAAGCACGAGTATCCCGGTCGTCATTGGGCCAAAAGAGAGCGCTACGATCAGCCGGATTATAAAGGTCAATTACCTGGTCTCGATTTCCATCTATTCCCATGCGAAGACGCAAAACGGAATAGAATACCGAATCTGCCGGAACATCTTTATAATCCGAAAATGCCACCGATATCTGATCTTTATTCGTCTCATCACCAAACGATTGTACAGCCTCCAAATAAATCACTGCCACATTGCCGTTCGGATTCAACTTCTCAAATGGGATATCCACATCCGGGGGAATGTAATCTCCCGGACTGGAATCCTTGACAATGCTTTCTTTTGCCCGAGCTGTTGAACCATTCTTTGTCCAAAGTCGAATATTACCCTCGGGAGGAAGCAGAAAATCCATAACACCGTCAACTGTTCGCTTGAACACAATGGCGGGATCACAAGCTGGATAAGAAAAACGAACTTTGGTCTTAGCGGGATCCAATCCTGAACTGATGGAAACCACAACCGGTACAAAATCGGCACTGACATTGTCCCCTCTTTGATTCGCTTCCGGTTCCAGATTTATGTTATCGTAACCATCTGCAAAATCTGGAATGCCATCCCCATCCGTATCGAAGTCATTCAGAAGAACAAGCTTACCTACCGTATCTTTTTTCTCCTCCTCCAGTTCTTCCGCCTGTGAGCGGTCCGGCATCCCTAAACCGTTATTATTATCGCTGTCGATGTCCAGGTCAATCCGCGGAATTGCCACTTTTACTTTGATATAAGCGTAATCCGTATTTTTAGGACAAGAACATTTAACTTTCATGCAAAACGTGCTGACTCCATCCGTGGTAAAAGCATCAGCAAGATTTTCACTACAGATCGGACATGGTTCAACAACCAAACCTGAGTCCGGAATCGGGGTTCCATCTTCCTTTTTGTTTTGATGGTATGGATACTTTCTTCGGGAAGCATTACAGCCGTCTTTGGAACACCGGTATATGACTGTGCAATCATCCACTACAATCGGACAGGAAATCAGAAACCGCCTCAATTGGTTAACATCTTCCGGACCTGTATAATAATGAACGACGTCCGAATTCAGACTCGATATCTTACAACGCACTTCGTCCGCTTTATAATTATGTGGATGAGCAGAACCACCAGAGCCATCGTCCTCAATTTCATCCTCTGCAGGGCCTTCCGGCTCCGGCGGTTCCTCCGGAGGAGGATCTTGGATGCCGCATGTACATTCCGACTTAGCATTATTACAACCGCGGCATAGACAAATGCATTGATCCTTCGGTTTTTTGCACTCACTGCAACAATAGCAATCCCATGGAGGACGATTACAGACCGTGCAGCAAATACACGGATACGATCTGCAAAGCTTACAACATTGACAAGGGGACTGATCACATTTCGGACATTTTTCAAGAACCTCAATGGTTGCGCTGCCAGAACGCGTATCATTAGGAGCGTTCGAACACCATATCGTTATATTGCCGGTATAAGTTCCCGGAGACCAGGCTTGAGAAGGTGAAATGTGATGGTCTGTCTCCAGCCCACACGTTTCTTCTTTTTTCTCTGAACATTTCGTGCACTCATACACACCTGTCCTAACAATTTTCAAAATGGCGTAATTTTCTGATTACGCCCCCTCATTTTCATCTATTTCACACCAATTCTCAAAAGTAGCCCCCCTTTGTTGTAAATCAGCTGTCCTAAAAAGCG
>NZ_VUNS01000071.1 GCF_009695545.1 Victivallis lenta
CGCTTTTTAGGACAGCTGATTTACAACAAAGGGGGGCTACTTTTGAGAATTGGTGTGAAATAGATGAAAATGAGGGGGCGTAATCAGAAAATTACGCCATTTTGAAAATTGTTAGGACAGGTGTGTAAATGGGTGATAATGTCCCGAATTTTGTGACGGGAAGAGTGGTTTGACAAAGGTGCATCTGCCCTTTATTTGAGTTTGCTCAAAATCCAACATAAAGGAAACGTAGATGCAAGGTAAAATTAGCATGGACTTATTAAACGGTTTGCTAACGCCGGAGCTTGGGAGGACTACTGGCAAAAACGTATGGAAATTATCGGCAACGTCGTTATCGGCATCGGAAATTACAGATGTGTTTCACAAAATTTGGGACAATAATATAAAATGAAAATCAGTTGGGGAATTGTATTTTTTTTCTGCCTGCTTTGTGGGCTTCATGCGGCGGAAAGCGCGGCATTGAAGACCCGAATCATTGATCTGCGCGGAATTATGAACACCAGTTACCGGGACGATCTCCCGGGGGACTTTCAGAATTGGACTGATCAGGGCCCCGGTAATGATTTACGAAATCTGAAGCCGGGACTGCTTCGACTGCCGGAGGTGACGTTTCAAGTTGTCGATCCTCGCACGAACCGGAACCGGTCAGTCATCATGCCGAGCAGCTATTTTTGTCATTTCTATCCGGAAGTGGAATTTACTTTGCCACTGAGGAAAAATCTGGTCATGCGGACGCTTTTCCTCCTGCATTGCGGTGCTTGGGTTCCCGGCAGGAACGCGGTGGTTGGCAATCTTTACGTTGATTACGCCGACGGTTCGACGGATCATTTTCCGATTCGGGCGGAAGTTGAACTGGCGGACTGGCACTCGCCAAAGAACTGGGCGAACGCACGCCTTGCGTGGAGCGGGAAAACCGCTGACTTTACGGACTGCGGCTTGTTTTATTCCGCACTGCCGATTCAGAACAAGCCGGTCAAGGCATTGCGCTTCGCTAAAGGCTCGGCTGGTACTTGGGCCGTATTTGCGGCTTCCTATACCGAACAGGAGTATTGTTTTCCGGAAATAAAACCCTTTATCGCCATAGAGAATGACGAATGGAAGGACTTTGAAACTTCACGCGAAGTCGTGGAAGGCTCCATTCTTGATTTTTCGTTTCTCAATCACAAACCCGCCGGGAAATACGGTTTTCTGAAGAATGTCAATGGGGAATTGGTGCCGGAGCAAAGTGAAGAACCCATCCGGTTCTACGGTACGAACATCTGCTTGCATGCGTTGTTCATGAGCCATGAGCAGGCGGATCTTCTGGCGAAGCGTCTTGCTGCCCTCGGTTACAATTCCGTGCGTATCCACCATTATGACGGTCTGATTGTCGACGCGGATCAGGATGGGAACTTCAAAATCAACGAAGAGAAACTGGATCAACTGAACTACCTGATCGCCGCCCTCAAGAAACAGGGGATCTATCTGATTACCGATCTTTATAACAGCCGGAAACCGGTTAAGGCGAAATTCCAGAAGAGCTGTCCGGAAATAGAGGGGGATAGAGATTACAAATGTGCCGCGATTTTTTTCCCGGAAGTTCGGGAGGATCTGAAAGAGTTCGCTCGGCTGGTCTGGGGACGCGTGAATCCTTATACCGGGCTCACTTGGGCACAGGATCCGGCGTTTCTGGCATTCGGCGTGATCAATGAAGATACCTTGATCCTCAACATTGAACAGATCGGTCTCTGTGGCGATTCCCTGAAAAAGCGGTTCTACCGGGATTTCGAAGCCTACTGTAATCCTGAATCCGTGAAATTTTGTCCATGTGTTTTTCATGCGGATTCAAACGTTGTTTTTTGCCGGATTTTCCGGCGTTTTCTGTTCTGATTTTTGTCTCGGCTTCCGTCAACTTTCGTTATTCATCGA
>NZ_VUNS01000072.1 GCF_009695545.1 Victivallis lenta
CACCCTGTTTTCAACGTTTAGAAGCTTTTCTCGTCAGCGTCGTCACAGTGAATTCGCCAAACTTGCGTTCGGCTACCTTACGACTCTCGGGTTGAAAGCACGACGGATTTGCCTATCGTGCGCCCTACGGCCTTCGACCAACATATTCAGCAGTTGGCTCACCTGACTTACTGCGTCCCTCCATCACTCCAACAAGGTGGTACAGGAATATTAACCTGTCCTCCATCGACTACGCCTTTCGGCCTCGCCTTAGGTTCCGACTAACCCCGGGCGGACGAACCTTCCCCGGGAAACCTTAGGTTTTCGGTGACCGGAATTCTCATCCGGTTTTTCGCTACTCATGCCTGCATGGTCACTTGTATGCAGTCCACCTCAGATCCCTCTTCGGCTTCGACCCGCATACAACGCTCTTCTACCACCGTGAATAAATTCACGATCCGCGGCTTCGGTTCTGGACTTCAGTCCCGATCATCTTCGGCGCGATATCACTCGACCAGTGAGCTATTACGCACTCTTTAAATGATGGCTGCCTCTAAGCCAACATCCTGGCTGTTTATGCAACATCACATCCTTCAAACCACTAAGTCCGGATTGGGGACCTTAGCCGGCGGTCTGGGCTGTCTCCCTCTCGACCATGAAGCTTATCCCCCATAGTCTGACTCCTGCGGTACGGTTCATGGTATTCGGAGTTTAATAGTTCTTGGTACCCCGGTAAGGGCCCGCGAACAATCAGTAGCTCTACCCCCACAAACTATTTACGCAAGGCTAGCCCTAAAGCTATTTCGAAGAGAACCAGCTATCACTGAGTTTGATTGGCCTTTCACCCCTATCCACAGCTCATCCAAACATTTTTCAACATGAACTGGTTCGGTCCTCCGCTGCATGTTACTGCAGGTTCAACCTGGCCATGGATAGATCACTCAGCTTCGGGTCTACTCCAACGAACTAGACGCGCTATTCACACTCGCTTTCGCTTCGGCTCCGCACTCGGCTTAACCTCGCTCGTTAGAGTAAGTCGCAGGCTCATTATGCAAAAGGCATGCCGTCGCTTTCGCTCCGACACTTTGTAGACACATGATTTCAGATACTTTTCACTCCCCTTCCGGGGTACTTTTTCACCTTTCCCTCGCGGTACTATGCGCTATCGGTCACGATCGAGTATTCAGGCTTGGAGGGTGGGCCCCCCGGATTCAGTCAGAGTTTCACGTGTTCCGACCTACTTGGGATCCTTCTGGGCTTACAGTCAATTTCGCATACAGGGGTATCACCTTCTATGCCGCTGCTTTCCAACAGCTTCCGCTATCGACTGGTCTTGCCGTATCGAAGTCCCGCAACCCCGCCCGGTAAACCGGACGGTTTAGCCTTCTCCGCGTTCGCTCGCCACTACTTGCGGAATCTCGGTTGATTTCTTCTCCTGCGGGTACTGAGATGTTTCACTTCCCCGCGTCTCGCTTCCCGCACCTATGGATTCAGTACGGGATAGTGGAACATTACTTCCACTGGGTTTCCCCATTCGGATATCTCCGGATCAAAACTCGTGTGCAGTTCCCCGAAGCTTTTCGCAGCTTACCACGTCCTTCATCGCCTGATCGTGCCAAGGCATCCTTCATGTGCCCTTAGTAGCTTAACCACCAAGAAAACATTTGCACCCGGAACGCTTCCGCATTCCGGATTAAGTCTACTCTTGTTTCTCTCAACAAAAAAGTTGTTTCTTTTTTTGCAGATTCTTTTTCAAGACACTTTCTTCGATTGTCAATCAACTCCGCGGTCTCCCGCGGCTTTACCACTGCTTCCGCAGCGTAAATCGTTTCTCATCAAGTCTGTCTGCCGAA
>NZ_VUNS01000073.1 GCF_009695545.1 Victivallis lenta
AATTGTTAGATACCATGTATAGGTGACGGGAAATCGGAGTAGAAAAAACTCCTTTGTCAAGTAACTTTGAATAACAGCAACAAAGCGACAAAGGAGGCATGGAAATGCAGAGAAAAGGTAACACGATTAGTGAAAAAATTCAAACTGGAAACCAGGAAACTTTCGGAATTGACATGGGTGGGACGCTGTGGGCGACGGCGATCCGAGATTGGGAAAGCGGAAAAAACAGCTATTATGGCTTGAAGGACAAAGAGCAATTAAGCAAAGAGGAACGTCTTTTTCAACTGGTGGCGGATCATGTTCAAGACGGGAAAAAGGTTGATGTGTATTACGAAGCAGGTCGCTACGGATTCTGGCCGGCACGGAAAATGTTGGCAATCGGGGCGGGGGTTCACATTCTTCCGATCAACAAATTGAAGGTGATTATGTGCGGTAAAACGATCAAAACAGATAAGTTGGATGCGAAGTTTCTTGGCGGACTTCATCCTTCGGACGAAATCCCGGAAGTTTATATTCCGACCTTGACGGAGGAAGGCCGCCGGGATGCGGAACGCGAACTTGGCCGGATCAAGGAATCAATCAATCGGGTCAACGCGCAAATGCTGGCCCTGATTGACCGCACACCGTTGCCGACACCGGATTTTCACCGAACCAGCGCTGCATGGCGCAAGGCCATTTTGAAGTGGTCGAAAATGGTGGAATGGAATGAATGTCCGGAATTACTGTTACGACGATTGCCGAATATGATTTCCGAACTGGAACTTTTTGAAAAAGAGCTGGCCGACTGGGAAAAAATCATTCAGCAGTATCAGGATCGCGACCGTGACAATAGCCGCAAATCGGCGGGAGAAGATCATACAGCGGAAACGGTGATGAAACTTCAACAATTCAAAGGAGTCGGCGAACGGTTGTCACGCCATTTGCCATGGGAGATCGGTGACTTTCGACGCTTTGGCAGCGGCAAGCAGTTTGCGGCGTTTTTCGGACTGACACCGTGTCCGTTTGCCAGTGGAACGATGAACCGGGATCAGGGAATCAGTAAAGCCGGTCGAAAAAGTTTACGAAAAATGGCAATAGAATGCGCTTGGCTGTGGTATCGCTGGCAACCGGAAAGTTGGTTGGTAAAAAAATGGCAAGACCGTCTGGTACAAAAGGGGCGGATTCGCCGAACGGCAATTGTGGCATTGGCGCGACAGCTGATGGTGGCGCTATGGCGATACATCGTCAAAGGCGAAGCGATTGAAGGAGCGATTATCAATAAACCAATTGAGGTATGATATATGGTGAATCGACTCGTACTTGTCCTTGGGGAAAAGCCCGTTTGTTAGGTTGAGAAATTCACCGCCATTTTTTAAGAAAGGTATTGCAAGAAGGAACTTTTGAACAGAGAGGCGACTCGACAGACATCCTGGTTGCGGAAAGCCTCCGACACCATTAGATTGAGGTCTCTAATTCACACAGTTTTCGCATGAGGCATATTATCGTCGAAAGTCTGGAACTTTCGCGGTCGATAGAAGGTTGGGAACGATTGTTAACCCGTAGCCGGTGTGGAATGGGATGAAGTTTCTCAAAAAGAACAGAAAACAGACTGGCGTTAAAAGTAGATTGCTTTACAGCTCATGAGTGCATGGGGAAGGGGGAATTTGCTTTGGAAAGGAAGAATTTTTAAGAAAAAGTCAGAAATACCACAAAACGACTTGACAAAACCTAACATAGAAGGACA
>NZ_VUNS01000074.1 GCF_009695545.1 Victivallis lenta
GCCTCTTCACCAGAATTTGTGGGCGAAATCCGGTTCCGGGAGTTCGCCAAGCTGGTGATATAAGCACACTTTTGCAATTTTGAGCGTCCGAAATCCGAACGATTTCCTGATAGTCAGATTTATTTTCCTGTTCAACCCTTCGACGATCCCACTGTTGAACTGCTTTTTTGCCCTGAAATAATTCAAGATCAAAGGACGATGAGCGGTCAGCATCCTTGCAAGGTCTTTCATCGGTTCGAGCCGGCTGAAAATTGCGGCATGGCACCACTGTTCAAGAAACTTTCCCGCCCATCCCGGCGAACGATACTCCCAAAGCTTTTGAAATTGTTCCCGCAACAGGTATGCTTTTACCGTCCGCAGATTCATCTTCAAGAGTTCATTGAGTTTGAAACCTTGCTTTTCTGTCAAGTTTTCCCGGCGTTTCAGAAAGCACCAACGAGTTTTGGACAGGAGCGGAGGTTGTTTTGCTTGACGCAAACGTTTTGCCTCTTCTGACCGAACTTTATCAAGAGCCTTTCCGAATTTTTGCATGATATGAAAGCGGTCAAGCACGTTTATCGCCTGTGGCAAATGTTTGGCTATGATCTTCAAATACGGTTTCCACATATCAGAACAGATGACCCTGATTTGAGCAGAAAAATCAGCTTTCAGCTTCGTCATGTCGGCAAAAAATGAGCTCATGGTTTCTTGCGTGCGTTTTTCTCCAACCCAAAGCAGACGACGTGCGCCGGGATTAATCTGGTAAACCAGCGTCAGATATTTGTGTCCTTTATGCCATGCGATTTCATCAACGCCCAGTGCGGTTACGGAGTCTAAATTTCGATGCGTCAGTCCATAATTCACCACCGATTCGACTGCGGAACAGACTGTCTGCCAAGAGGTATGGAAATGCGCCGCTACGCTTTTCCAAGAAAGTTCTTTTGCCCAAGACGCAAGAAACGCCGCATAATGATTGGTGAAATGGTTTTTCCCATCGCACCATGGAACCGCTTCAACCACAACACGCTTACATTGAGGACAACTGACCCGACGCATCGCATAGCGGAAGAAAACACGCAGTCCCCACATCGGGACGAACTCAAACAAACGTTCCGGCAATGTATCATAGCCGGGAGATGCTGTTCCGCAGATACTGCAAACAGGTTTGCTATTGGTTCGAGCCTTTATTTCCACGATAATGGAATCTTTCTTTTCGTTAAATTCCGATTTCCCGATACAAAAGCATTTGAATTTCAGACCGTAGTTGAGTATAGTTTTCAGGCGCATGGTTCCTCGTAATAGATTGTGTGGTAACAAAATATTACGCCATGCGCTATTTTTATTCAATGGTTCGGATGAAAAAAGTCATTTTTCCTTCCGAACCGGCAAAAGCCGTATTCACATCAGGTTCTGGCGGCTGTCAAACGGCAAACGGAATAAAAGCGACCAACGGGAGCGGTTATGCCGGATTGCCGCTTGACTGACGACGGGTTCTGATGTATCTCACGCTGATTTACCCACAAATTCCCGTGAAGACCC
>NZ_VUNS01000075.1 GCF_009695545.1 Victivallis lenta
GTATCAAAAAAGGCTGGATATCCAACAGTGGAATAATCAAGTCCGTGGTCGGTCTGTTCACGCTTGGGCGCAGTGATTTTGCCGATATTTCCATGTTTCGAGATGAGTTATCATTTCGGCTTGCGTTAGAACTGGAACGTGTTCCGTCTGAAGAGACCTTGCGTCAACGTTTGGATTTGATCGCGAAACTCAATTCCCAGCAGACGCTGTTGGATTACGCCATGCGTGATCTGCTGCGCAAGGTTGAATCGTTCGGAACCGTGAAAATCGGGAAATACAAACTGATTCCACTGGACATCGACGTTGCTGCGCTGTTGAATCCCGACTGCAAAAAAGAAGGAATTGCCCGAACCTACCATAAAATTGACGGATATGCGCCGATTTTTGCCTATCTGGGAAGTGAGGGCTATATGCTTGCCAACGAATTGCGGATCGGCAGTCAGCACAGCGAGAATGGAGCGGTAGAATTTCTACGGCGCTGTCTGGAACAGGTAAAAGCACTGAAAATTGATCTCCGGCAAATCGTGGTTCGTGTCGATTCCGGTCACGACGACCAGAAATTCATCAAAGTATTGGCTGAATACGGTGTGAAATTCATCATAAAACGCAATCTCCGCGGGGAACCTCGTGAGCGTTATCTGGAACTCGGGAAACAATATGGAGCAAAACAGCCGTCTCGCGAAGGGAAAAATGTCTGGCATTATTCATGGGGAAATATTCCTATCGACAAGTCGGATGAGCTGTTTGATGCGGAAGAAGAATCCATGCGGGGAACCATGACGATGGTGGTTGCCGCGACCGAACGCCAGACCCATGCAAAGACGGGGGAAGTCTTTCTGTTCCCTGAAATCGAGATTGATTCGTGGTGGACAAATATTGACTGCACGGAAGAAGAATGTATCGCCGGATATCACGATCACGGAACCAGTGAACAGTTCCATAGTGAGCTGAAGACCGATATGAACATTGAAAAACTGCCGAGTGGAAAATTTGCCACAAATGCCTTGATTTTAAACATTGCGGCATTGGCATTCAATTGTTTGCGGATCATGGGGCAGCGTTTTCTGAACAAACCGCAGTTGCTTCACCGGGAATATAAGGTGGCGCGCCGCCGGTTGCGCTCCGTGATGCAGGACTTGATCTATATCGCCTGCAAAGTTGTGAAACACGCTGGATATATTTGGCTCTCATTCGGTCGCGGTAATCCGCATTACCGGATTTTTAAGGATTTGTATGCGCGATGTTGAACCATAACGCTATCAAAACAGAATTTGGGAAGGAGGTGTTTTGAAACATCATTGGAGGCGTATGCCTCAAAATCGGGATTTTTGAATCAGTTTCAACTTTTTTTGTAAAATCGGTCATGTATGTCGATGAATAACGAAAGTTGACGGAAGCCGAGACAAAAATCAGAACAGAAAACGCCGGAAAATCCGGCAAAAAACAACGTTTGAATCCGCATGAAAAACACATGGACAAAATTTCACGGATTCAGG
>NZ_VUNS01000076.1 GCF_009695545.1 Victivallis lenta
CGGTTATTTGATTTCACATTTGATCATGCCATTGCTTCCAACCAAGGATTCCAGACTCTTCTGCCAGACTTCTTCGGTCCACGACGAAAGCACTGACAACGGACAGATACTCAAATCCCCGGTCAATGAACCTTCAATCCGCAGGTTTCCCACTTCGTCAATTTCATAGTTCAGGTTATTGAAGAAGGGACGCAGCTTCTCACCTTCTTGGGTTGCTCCGGAATGGATGTAGTCGATGAAGTTCTCTGCTGCCTGTTTGCGTGCAGCCGGTTCTGTAATGACTCTCGGCATTTCCAGAACCATTTCAGCGGTTTTGACATTCTCTTGTTTGACTTCTGAATTAACATGTTGATTCATTTTTTCCTCCTGTTCCTTTTAGGGAGTTTGATCTTCGGGTAGCCTCATGCCGCCCGTTCATTACATGACCATGAGCAATTGTTTTTTACAACGCTTTCCTTCGTGAGCTTTGGAGAGAGCCATTCCCGAACCCTTCCGGGTGTTTGTTTTACAGATGCCGCACATATGGATTGCTAAAAACAGTGCTCCCTGCCAAGTATTCCCCAATAGCCTTGACCACTGGGCACGCGTGACTAATTTGCGTGTTCTTACTACTTCAAAAACAAGCAATTGCAGGCATAAAAGCGTCTCCTTTTGACTGACATGCAGCCGGAATGAAATCAATCGTATCCCCCTCCGAAATAGAAGGCTTCGGAGGGAGGTGGGATTTGTATCAGTCTTTCAGAATGAATGCCTGGGGAAGGCGTTCCGTCAGCACGGCATCCTGCCAGCGATTCCGGAGGAAGCTGTACAGCTTATTCTGATCTTCCTCGCTCAGGGATTCCGATTGGAGCGGAACTGTGTCAATGTAAAACACGCAGTAAAATTGCTCCTTTTCTGCATTCCTCGTCACATCGGTCATGATCCGTTTGCAATAGGCTCTTCCGCTTGTCGCAATCGTATCAGGAATGCAGGCTGCGAAATCCATGAAGACGCCGATCTGTTCGTTGCTGGAAAGCATCAGTCGATCCGGGAATGTGACGGCAAGGCGCAGCTGGTTGGGTGTTGGGGACTGCTTGACTTCCTGAGTAACATGAGAAATCAGGCCGGGAATCGTGTAGACATTTTCGGACATGGTGTCCTTCCTTTCTGGGCTTTCCGCCCGTAGTGATTTATTGGCCTCGGACCATCCGGGGCACATTATGTTCGTCATACAAAAAATATAAAATACCGTTCACGAGCCGGTGCACCGTAGATCAGTATGCCTTCCTGATACCGGAGAGAACAGTTCAGATCCCTGCTGGGACAGGGATCATATCGCCCCATTTACGGAACTACAGCGACAGGTCGTCATCGAACTTGAGATGATGGAACGGATGCCTGACCAGATCGATCAGCTTCCGGAACTGCTCGC
>NZ_VUNS01000077.1 GCF_009695545.1 Victivallis lenta
TTTTTTGTATTTGCAGTATTTTCTTAAAAAATCGCAAAATATTCGATATTGGATTTGCATTCCTGAAATTATGTGTTAAATGTTATAATCAATAATATTGATCTCAATTATTGATTCAGGAATGTCTTAATAATGATGGATGAACCGTCGAAGGTTTCGGTTCCGGGCGAAGGTGTCGGGTCATGGGAGCTGCTGGGGGTCTGGTGGCGGTTTTTCTGGCGGTATGCGATCGTGTGGGCGCTGCTGCTGCTGGGGGGCGGGTGCATCCTGAATTTTCTGTCCGGAATCCTGTATGATTCCCGGCTGCTTTTCACTTTGACTCTGATTTATTCGTCGACGGCGAATGCGGCAGCTTCGCTGTGCGTTTTCGTGTATATCCTGAACCGGCATTTCAGGAGATCGGCAGTGATGGTGTCGACGGCGGCCGGACGGCCGGTGTTCCGTGCCAAACTGCGCGCCTGGTTTCATTACTACTGGCGTTTTCTGCTTTTTTCCTTCGGAATCGCACTGCTTTCCGGCGCTTTGCTTCCCCTTGCGGCCCGCTGGCTGGGGCAGGAGCCGCTGGCTTTCCTTAAATACTCCAAGTATGTCGGCAATGTTTCGATGATTCCGGCGTCTCTGTTTGCTTTTCAGCTGCTGATGCGCCGGAAGGGCGGAAAGCAGCTGCTGCGGATTTCCACGTGCGGCGGCTGCTGATTTCCTGTTTCCTGTTTGCATTTTCGAAAATCATATAAAACAGCTTTCCCGGAAAGGAAGAGTGATGTTCAGGCGTAATTTATGTTTTGCCGCAGTCCTTCTGGCGGTCGGAGTGTTTGCTGCGGATGTCCGAGCGCCGCAGGAATTGAAACTGGAACGCGCCACCTATCATAAAATTACGATCAGCTGGAAATATCCTGCGGATGGGACGCGGATCGCGAATTACCGGGTTTACCGGGACGGGGTGGAGATTTCGCGGCCCGTCGGGGAGAGGTTTTCGGATGCGGGTGTGCTTCCCGGCCGTTTTTATGAGTACCGGGTGGATGCGGTCACGGTCGGCGGCAACGCCTCCGCGATGTCCGAACCGCTGAAGGTGAAGACCTTCGACTCGGTTGAATTTGCTCAGCATGAACAAATTGAGCTTGTGGTGGATTCGCTGCACGATACGCCGGCGGAGAGTCTGACCGCACTCTCTTTGTTTTCGGCGGTGAAGGCCGGAATCGAAAGCCTGACGGGCGGCGGAGTGGTGATGAACACGTTCGACTCCGAGCTGATCAGCCGGATGATCTCCGACGAACTGGAGATCATCCGGAGCGCCG
>NZ_VUNS01000078.1 GCF_009695545.1 Victivallis lenta
CTTTGGGATGCGTTGCTCCTCGAACTCGGCGATCCGTCTGTTGACGGGCGTATTCTTCTGGCGCTTGACGACGAGCTCAGCCCGAAAACCGGGAAAAAGATTCAGGATTGCGCAACTCATTTCGATCATGCCGCCAAAATGAACTCGGCCAAATACATCTGGGGAAACTGCCGAGTCGTAGTCGGGCTGCTTCGCTTTATCCACCACCGCTGGGCATTCCTGCCCCTCGCACAGGGGCTTTACAAGCCTCTCGCAAAAAAGGTCAAATCCAGCGCCAAGTTGCCGTATGCGGAATGGCTCAAGACCAAATCCGGCATCGCCGCCCAACGGATCATCGGCATTGCCGGAAAGTTCACGCAGAACAGCATCCTTATCGTTTCCGATTCCTGGTTTTGTTCCGCTCCGCTCATCAAAGAAGTCCGGGCGCATATTTCCGGCTCCGTTCATATCCTGTCCAGGCTGCGGGTTTCCGCAGCCATTTTCGATCTTCCCGGCCCGCGCGTAAAAAAGCGCGGGCGTGCTCCCAGGTATGGGAAAAGACTCCCGAACGTCAGAGAACTTTCCACTCAACTCCGAAATCAGGCGCGGACTGCTGAAATTCATGTGTACGGTAAGGAACGCGAGATCTCTTTTTCCGAGATCATCTGCATGTCCAAAGCATTGAAATGCCGGGTCAAAGTCATCTTCGTTTACTACCGCAACTTTGCTTTCCCGTTGGTCACGACCGATCTTTCGCTCCCTGCCGAACGGATGATCGAATATTATTCCGCCAGATGGAAAATCGAAAGCGGATTCAAGGAAATCAAGCACGAAATCGGCTCTCTTGATTCTCAGTGCCGCAACTTGTCCGCCGTCGATAACCATTTCCAACTTTGCCTTTTCGCTACTTCCATTGCCTGGGTTTACGCTTCCAAACTTCCACTCGCGCCGCCTCGAAGACATCCGACACGCCGATCCAATGCCTTTGCTTTCGCCGACATTCGCAGGAAAATCGCTTCCGAAATTTCCTCGAGTGACATTTTTGCAGGGTGTTGCAGAAAATCTTTCAGCTCCCACGGATTTTCTGCTTGCTTTTCCATTTTCTCCGTTGTATA